>DHMZ01000069.1:11502-11940 GCA_002406055.1 Spirochaetales bacterium UBA4629 | reverse complement strand
AAAGGTGCGAAGGTAAGGCCAACGCTTTATGAAAAAAGAAGCGACTCTAACGTACTCTATAAAACATTTGTCCATAAAATAAGCCCAACATTATTTGAGTGCACAATAATGCGGGGCTTTAGACATCAAATTAGATGTCACCTATCTTGGGCTGGCTTTCCTATTATAGGAGACGATAAATACAACGGAGAGGAAAACAGCAAGCTTTGCCTCACTTCCTATTCACTCTCATTTGTATTAAAAGGGGAGAGGATTAAGATTTCCCTGTGAACTACTCCAACTTTCGCTTCGCTTAGAAGTCGGAGCTTCTTGCTTCAACCACTACTGCTTATGTAATACCTATTGGTACTATCTAAGTCTTATACAGTGTCCACAAGCGTATACTTTGGCTAGGAGCTAGCCTACCTCTTATACTTATTATAATCACGATTGATAATT
>DHMZ01000069.1:8857-11359 GCA_002406055.1 Spirochaetales bacterium UBA4629 | reverse complement strand
GGGGCATCCTCTACTTCGTTTCCATTATCATCAAGTGGTACTGTTTCAACTTCATTTTCATCTGTTGTAGTTACTTTTTCTATTTTTCTTTCAATTGAGTCGAGAGTCTTACTAAGCTTTGAAGCAAGTTTGTTTCCTTCTTCATATAGTTCAACACTTCTCTCTAGTCCTGTTTCTGGATTTTTTAATAACTCTGTAATTTCTTCCATTCTTTTTAAATCTGATTCAAAGCTCATTCTTTTTCTCCTTTTCAACTATAGAAGAGAAAGATCCCTTCTTTACTCTTATATTTATTATTTCCCCATTCTTAACATCTTTAGCTGATGATACTACCTTACCGCTCTCTTTTGTGACAATTGCATAGCCACGATCTAAAACTGAAAGAGGCGAAAGTGCTTTAAGCTCTTTAATTGTACTCTGGGCCTTTTCTTTCTTAAGTGAGTAGCATGACTGAAGAAGAATAGTAGAGGTATTACGATAGTTATCTATAACCTTTCTTCCTCTTTCAATTAAATGGGGTAGTGTTAGCTCCATTCTCTCTTTTAGTGCTTCTAATTTATTTCTTTTTTCTTTAATTTTAGATAGGTAAGCTTCTCTAAAATCTTCTTCTCTATAGTTAAAAGAAATAAGCGCATTTTCCTTCTTTCTTTCAATAATAAGCGAGAGTCTTTCTCTGTCAGGCACTGAAGCTTTAATTCTTAATAGTTTTTCTTTAATGATGCTCGTTAGAAGCTCTTTTTGAACTAATCTTCTTCTTGCATCACTTACTTTTCTTTCCATGAGCATTCGCATCATAGTATATGTAGAGTTAAATCTTTCTCTGCGTAGAAATATTGTTTTAGTAACAATTTCTGCTGCAATTGAAGGAGTTCCAGCTCTTACAGAGGCTGTGTAGTCAGAGAGTGACCAATCTGTCTCATGGCCGACAGCAGAAATAACTGGGATTTTAGATTCATGAATAGCAACAATCACTTCGTCAGTGCTAAAAGGAGCAAGATCTTCTTGGCTTCCTCCTCCACGTGCTATGATTAAACAATCACATAGAGAGAAGTTATTTGCCTGTCTTATTCTAGAGCTAATTGTTACTTCCGCGCCTTCTCCTTGAACAGCACATGGTAAAAGAACTATGTCCAAGCTTGGCGCACGACGCTTTGTTACATCGAGTATATCGTGAAAAACAGCACCGGTTGCTGAGGTAACTATGCCAACCTTATTTATTGTTTCTGGAAGTGGAATTTTGTTCTTTGGATCAAACCAACCAAGGTTTTGATAGTATAGCTTTCTCTTTTCAATTTGTGCCTGAAGCTCCCCATCTCCTTCTTTTTTTAGTGTTGTAGCAACAAAGCTAAGCTTTCCTGTTTTTTCATAGAATCCTATTCGTCCAGTAGCTATAACCAAGTCTCCAACTCTAAAGAAAGGAAGATTTTGCGTAAAAGAACGAAAGATTACACAGTTAATTGAAGAGCTTTCATCCTTCAAATCAAAATATATATGGCCAGATTGGCTAGGCTTATATGATGAAATCTCTCCCTTGACGATGATTTGATAGAAGCTGATATCTAAAACCTTTTTTATCAGCTGATTCATCTCGCTAACAGTTATAATTTTTGTAAGTTCATCGTAAGGCATAGTCTTAATATAACATAAATGCAAAAAAAATACTGCCCGAATAATGGGCAGTAACAATTAGAGTAGATCTATTAGTCTTCGACAATAGCTTCCTGTGGACAGACAGAAGCACATGTGCCACAACTAATGCAAACACTTTCGTCGATTGTGTAAATAGGATCTCCCTCGCTGATAGCAGAAACAGGGCATTCACCTGCGCATGTACCACATGCAACACACTTGTCAGTAATCTTATAAGCCATATTAATTCTCCTTAAAAAAGATTACTTAGAGTATATTCCACTACACTTTGTGGGTCAATTGGATAATAGATTTGATTTAACAAGTTCTGCACACTCCATCCATAACCAAAAATGATTTGGGTGGAGTTAAGAGCGACAAAGTTAATCTTGCTGATGAGCAATATAGTTCCTAATAGTAGCATTTTCAACTTTCGAAACAGATGACAAGAAGTTTGAACGAGTCAAAAAATATGGTTTCCAGTAATAGCGATTAAATTCTGAAAAAAATCTTTCTTGATTAATCGAGCACTTACAGTTTTATAGTTGTTAATAAAGTCAGGGAGTTTCACTTGAAGAGACGCTTCACTTTTACAATATCTTTATGTAAGAATAATGCCGTATGAAAAAACTTGTTATTGCAGAAAAGCCATCTGTTGGCCGTGAAATTGCTAAGAATTTAGGTTGTTTTGATAGAAGTCAAGGTTATATAGAAGGGGAGAGCTACATCGTTACATGGGCTCTTGGTCACTTAGTTGAGCTCTCTCCTCCACAACACTACAGTGAAAAATATAAGAGATGGTCTCTTAAGGATCTTCCTATGCTTCCCGAGAGGCTTGATGAGACAGTTATCGATGAGACAAAAGATCAGTTT
>DHMZ01000069.1:0-8726 GCA_002406055.1 Spirochaetales bacterium UBA4629 | reverse complement strand
GAAGGTGAACTTGTTGCTCGTTGGATTTTAAAAGAAGCAAATTGGAATGGAAAGTGTGAGCGCCTTTGGATTTCTAGCCAGACTGAAAAGGCAATAAAGGAGGGCTTTCTCTCCCTTCGTCCAAGCTCTGAATACGATAATTTGTATCATGCAGCAGAGTGCAGAGCTCAGGCTGACTGGTATGTTGGCATGAATGTTACTCGTGCTCTTACTTGCTATTATGATACAAAACTCTCCTGTGGACGAGTTCAAACTCCAACACTTGCTTTGATGACACAGCGTGAAGACGAGATAGAACGTTTCTTAGGTTCTTTCTATTATTCTAGTCGTGCTAATTTTGGTTTGTTCTCTGCGTCTTATTATCCAGAAGAAAACTCTATAAGATTTACAGACGAAAACTTAGCAAAGGAAATGGAAGAGTGGAAAGGTAAGAAGGGTAGAATTGTCTCCATAGTTAACGAAGAAAAAAGTGAGGACGTACCTCTTGGCTATGATTTAACAGAGCTTCAGAGGGATGCAAACATAAGCTATGGATTCTCTGCAAAAGATACACTCGAAACATTACAGCGACTATATGAGATACATAAAATAGTTACTTATCCTAGAACAGACAGTAGATGCATTACTCCAGATATTGTTCCAACTCTAAAAGATAGAATTAAAGCCCTCTCTAATACACCTTTCTCAAGACAGGTTGATGAGTACTTAAAAAATGGCTTTAGAGAAAACAACCCAAGATTCGTAAATGAAAAGGATGTCTCTGATCACCACGCAATTATTCCAACAGAAGAGACTGTTCGCTTAGAAAATCTTAGTGAAAACGAAAAGAAGCTTTGGTCTCTCATCGCTCTCCGTTTCTTAGAGGTTCTTGGCGATAACTATGAGTATAGAACAACAACTCTTAAAGTAGATGTTGAGAATAAAACCTTTATTGCACGCTTCTCAACTCCACTTAAAAGAGGATACAGAGGCGTTAGTCTTTCTAGTGGCATGAAGAGTCCTCTTTTAACTAGTGACGATGAAGATTCATTTTTCCTTCCATCTCTAAAAGAGGGAGACGAAGTTACAATTGAGACTATTAAAGTTCGTAAGAGTAGCACTACGCCTCCTGAAAGATATACAGATGCAACGCTCCTTTCTGCTATGGAACATGCGGGGCGTTTTGTTGAGGATAAGGAATTGAAGGCAAATCTTACTTGTGGCCTTGGAACAGTTGCGACACGAGCCGATATAATTGAAAAGCTTGTCCAAAATAGGTACGTAGAAAGAGATGGTAAGTACTTTGTTCCAACAGCTAAGGGAAGGGAAGTTGTAAGACTCTCTCCGACACTCCTTCGTTCTCCTGAGCTAACAGGTGTGTGGGAAGGAAGACTTGAAAATATAAGTAAAGGAAAAGAGAGTCCTGATCTCTTTATTAAGGATATCAAAAAAATAGCAACAGAGCTTGTTAAAGATGTGGAGAAGTCTACTCTTGTCTTCTCTCCTGACTTTAAAGATGGAAAGAAATGTCCTTATTGTGGTTCAATGATGATGAGAAGCCAAGATAGCGATGGATCTATACACTTTATTTGCCAAAAGCTTAGTTGCCAATATGAAGAGAGAGAGTATAAAGTAAAGATCTCTTCTCCAATTGCTTCTAGCAAAAAAACATTTAGTACAACTGAAAGTGGTAAGATAAAAGTTGTCATAAGCAAAAAGAGTGCTGTTAAGGTCCCTACTGTCTATGAGACGAAGACTGAGGTTGTAAGAGAATCAAAGCTCCAATATAAAAAAGATAACAGGGAGCGAAATAACTTCTCTTCATTCTCATTCTCTAAAGATAAAAAAGATAGTGGCAATGCTACTATGGCAGACTTCTTTAAGCTTTCAAAAGAAAGAGAAGAAGAGAGAAAAAACAGGAAAAAGAAATAAGATGATTATTCATGGCATACAAAAACTAACTCTTGTTGATTTCCCGGGTTATTGTGCATCAATACTTTTTACTGGGGCATGTAATTTCCGTTGTCCATTTTGTCAAAATGGGCCATTAGTGCTTGCTCCAGAAAATGAACCTGTAATTGAAGAAGATGAAATCTTTTCTTTTCTAAAGAAGAGAAGAAACATGATTGAAGGCGTAGTTGTTACAGGAGGCGAACCAACACTCAATAAAGACTTAATTCCTTTTATGAGGAAAATAAAGGATTTAGGATTTCTTGTTAAGCTAGATACAAATGGCTATATGCCTTCTGTTTTAAAAGAAGCTGTTGAGAGTAAAGTATGTGACTATTGCGCTATGGATATAAAGACAAGCCTTGATGATTACGATAGGGTTGCTGGCGTTAAAGTAGATACCTCTAGAATAGAAGAGAGTATTGACTATCTTCTATCTTCAAAAGTTGACTATGAGTTCCGCACAACTGTCGTAAAAGAACTACACAATAGCGAAAATTTTGAAAAAATTGGAAGAAAAATTAAAGGAGCAAAAAGGTATTTCTTGCAATCCTTTGTAGAGTCAGAAGATACAATCAAAAAAGGCTTTACTTCCCCCTCCATTGCGGAGCTCAAAAACTATGTTAATCAATTAAAATGTTATATAGAAAATGTATCAATAAGAGATAGGGCATAACGCTATATATAGCGTGTGTGTTAATTTGATACACTTTATACAGTATAATTTACTATTGCAAATCAATTTCGAATGTGCTACTGTCTTCACCACAATGGAGAAATAAATAATGTACTATGTAGTTAAACGCGATGGTAAAGAAGTTAGTTTTGATATAAAAAAGATTTCTCTTGCAATTGAGAAGGCTTTCAAGTCTATTGATAAGGAATATGATGAGAACATTGTAGATTTCATAGCACTTAAGGTTACTTCAGATTTTGCTAGTAAGGTAAAGAATGGCAAGATTAGCGTAGAAGATATACAGGACTCTGTAGAAAGGGTCTTATCTCAAGCTGGATACGAAGATGTTGCTAAGTCATATATTCTTTACAGAAAGCAGAGAGAAAGAATCAGAAACATGAAGAGTGCAACTCTCGACTATAAGAGTGTTGTAGACAACTACCTTAATCTTAATGACTGGAGAGTAAAAGAAAATAGTACTGTTACTT
This sequence comes from Spirochaetales bacterium UBA4629, assembly GCA_002406055.1. Taxonomy (GTDB): domain Bacteria; phylum Spirochaetota; class Spirochaetia; order Sphaerochaetales; family Sphaerochaetaceae; genus Ornithospirochaeta. The sequence continues at coordinate 5,633 of DHMZ01000069.1, read as the reverse complement.
ATTCAGTTGGTGGTCTTATTCTTTCTAACTCTGGTGCTATCACAGCTAACTATTGGCTTAGTGAGATTTATGATGAAGAGATTGCATCTGCTCACCGCAATTGCGATTTCCATATTCACGATTTGTCAATGTTGACAGGATACTGCGCTGGTTGGTCAATTAAACAGCTTATTCAGGAAGGTCTTGGTGGTCTTACTGGAAAGATTACATCTGCTCCTGCTAAACACTTAGCAACACTTTGTAATCAGATGGTAAACTTCTTAGGTATTCTTCAAAATGAATGGGCAGGGGCTCAGGCTTTCTCTTCTTTTGATACATATCTTGCGCCTTTCATTAAGGCAGACAATCTTTCTTTTGAGCAGACAAAGAAGTGCATTGAGTCCTTCGTCTATGGTGTAAACACTCCTTCTCGTTGGGGAACCCAGGCACCTTTCTCAAATATTACGCTTGACTGGGTATGCCCTGAGGATATGAAGAATGTTCCAGCTATTGTTGGTGGCAAGAATATGGACTTCACATATGGCGATTGCCAGAAAGAAATTGATATGGTTAATAGAGCCTTCATCGAAGTTATGATCGAGGGTGATAGTGCGGGGCGAGGTTTCCAGTACCCAATTCCAACATATTCAATTACAAAGGATTTTGATTGGTCGGAAACAGAGAACAACAAGCTCTTATTCACTATGACAGCTAAATATGGCACTCCATATTTCTCTAACTACATCAATTCAGATATGAATCCTAGTGATGTAAGAAGTATGTGCTGTCGTCTTCGCTTGGACTTAAGAGAACTAAGAAAGAAGACAGGTGGCTTCTTTGGGTCAGGTGAATCAACAGGAAGTATCGGTGTTGTAACAATTAATATGCCACGCTTGGCATACCTTTCAAAAGACAAAGAAGATTTCTACAACCGCCTTGACCGCTTGATGGACATTGCTGCAAGAAGTTTAAAGGTTAAGAGAACAGTTATTACTAAGTTCTTGGATGAAGGCTTGTATCCATATACGAAGAGATACTTAGGCACATTCAATAACCACTTCTCTACAATTGGTCTTGTTGGTATGAACGAAGCTTGTCTTAATGCTTCTTGGCTCAGATGCAATATTGCAGATGAAAAGGGTGAGGCTTTTGCTATTGAATGCTTGAACCACATGAGAGAAAGACTGTCGGACTATCAGGAAGAATATGGTGACTTATATAATCTAGAAGCAACTCCAGCAGAGAGCACATCTTATCGTTTTGCGAAACACGATGTTGAGCAGTTCCCTGATATTATCACAGCATCTTCTGATGATAAGAGCCCATACTATACAAACTCTTCTCATCTTCCTGTTAACTATACAGATGATGTATTTGAAGCCTTAGATATTCAGGATAAGCTTCAAACACTCTATACATCAGGAACTGTTTTCCACACATTCCTTGGTGAAAAACTCCCTGATTGGAGAGCTGCCGCAACTCTTGTAAGAAAGATTGCTGAGAACTATGAGATTCCTTACTATACTCTTAGCCCAACATACTCTGTTTGCCAGGAGCACGGATATATAGCAGGGGAGGTATATGAATGCCCAGTATGTAAGAAGAAGACAGAGGTATATTCAAGAATTACTGGCTACTATCGTCCTGTACAGAACTGGAACGTAGGAAAGAGTGAAGAGTTTAAAGAGAGAAGAGAGTATGATATTCCATCTTCAAAGCTAAAGCATGAGAGAAAGCATACTGAAGAGACTGCAAAAGCAAATGACGAAGCAAATAAGACAGATAAGATTCTCCTCTTCACTACAAAGACTTGTCCTAATTGCCGCTTGGCTAAACAGTTCTTGGATAAAAAAGGAATAAAGTATGAAGTCGTTGATGCCGAAGAGAATCCAGAGCTTTGCAAGGAGTATGGAGTTAAGATGGCGCCAACTCTTGTTGCCTTTACTCGTGGTGAAGTTAAAACTATAACAAATGCTTCCAACATCAAAGCTTTTGCTGATAGTGCATGCTAATAGCTATTACATAACTTAATAAAAAGCTGCTTGTCCTTTAATAATGAGAACAGGCAGTTTTTTTACATCAATATAATATTCCATTTGAAGTGCAATATGATTGGCTGACAGTTAAAATAACATTTGTTATGATTTAATTAATTTATAAGAAAAGTTCTCAACTAAAAGGAGATTTTTCAAATGGATGACAACTTTATTTTGTATCAACCAATAATCTCAGATATTAAGAAATTGATTACCAATGGGCAGAGTCTTGCCTATAACGCAACTAACCGTGCAATGATTATGACCTATTGGAATATTGGAAAACGAATTGTTGAAGAAGAACAGAATGGTGTTGAGCGTGCAGAGTATGGCAAACGATTAATCTCGGTTCTTGCTGATATTTTTACTAAAGAATTTGGAAGTAATTACTCTAGTCGAAACCTTCGATATTATAGACAGTTTTATTTGTGCTTTCCAAACTATGAGATTTGGAACGCGCGCGTTCAAAATCTTAATTGGACACATTTTCGTGCTTTATTACGTGTTTCAGATGAAGACGCTCGTCTTTGGTATATGAATGAAGCATCTAACGAAAATTGGAGTACTCGCACTCTTGATCGTAATATAGGCACACAATATTACTATCGACTACTTCAATCTCCCAAAAAAGAAGCCATCATTGCCGAGATGAACAAAAAAACGATAATAGACCAGAAACACCAATTTGAACTTCTCAAAAGTCCAATTGTTGCAGAATTTTTAGGTTTTCGCATTGAAGATTCCTTTGCGGAGTCGGATTTGGAGTCCGCAATTATTTCCCACATTCGAGATTTTCTCATGGAAATGGGAAAGGGCTTTGCTTTTGTAGCACGTCAACAGCATATTGTGACGGATACAGAAGACTATTATATTGATCTTGTTTTTTATAACATCGAACTAAAGTGCTATGTTCTAATTGACTTAAAGATGGGAACAATTACACATCAAGATGTTGGACAGATAGATATGTATGTTCGTATGTATGATGAACTTAAACGGAAAGATGGAGATAACCCTACAATTGGAATTCTATTGTGTGGTGAAACTAGCGAGGATATTGCGCGATATTCTGTCTTGCATGATAATGACCATCTTTTCATGTCAAAGTATTTGACATATCTTCCAACAAAAGAACAACTACGGATTGAAATTGAAAGGCAGAAAAGTATTTTTTATATGCAGCATCCAAAACTTGATGACAAATTGGAAAATTCTGAATGTTAGTCAAAATCTAAGAATTGCTCATCCGTTTTTTGTGATTAGGTTGAAGATCTATTTTTTTGTTCAACTAGTTTTACTCGCTTTGTGTTTTATCAACAAAACTCGTGACTGAGCCTAATAAAAAAGTTGCTTGTTCATTTGACATAGTTGTATGAAATAGGAAACAAAATAAATAAAAGATAGACTATAATTATTAAATGACACAAAGACAGGCTGTAGAAGAAACATTAGAAAAACTAGGTGGCATTGCAACTCTTGGTCAATTGTATAAAGAAACATTTTCGATAGAAAATTGCCAATGGAAGACAAAAACACCATTTGCTTCAATTAGACGAATTGTTCAGCAAGATGATAACATCTATAGAATCAAACCTGGACTATATGCTCTTGTATCCTATAAAAAGAAGTTAGAGTCTATTGGTATAGTTGTTGAAACAGAAAAGAATAAAAATTCAAATGAATTAAAAAGTTTCAATCATACATATTATCAAGGTCTTCTTGTCTTAATTGGAAATATGAAAAATATGGATACTTTCATTCCAGATCAAGATAAAAATAAGGTCTTCTCAAATACAAAACTTGGGAGTATACGCTCTCTTCAAATAGTTCCACATTTTTCCTATGATATTTTTGTAAACAGAATAAAAACTGTCGATGTAATATGGTTTAACAAGAGAAAGATGCCATCATCTCTCTTTGAAGTTGAAAATACTACTGATATACAGAATTCCCTTCTTAAGTATTATGATCTTCAGGATTTTAACACAAGAATGGTTATTGTTGCAGATGAAATGCGCTTGAGAGAATTTGAAACAAAGTACTCATATTCTGCTTTCTTGTCTTTAAGAGATAACAAGAGAGTGAGTTTCTTAAGCTTCAATGATTTAGAAAAGCAATATTCACGACTTCTAGAGTTAAAGAATATAGATGTTATATTATGAGCCAAGTATTTCGATATAGTACTAATTTAACTAATAAAAAAAAGAAGCTAAAATAAATCTTGAGAGAAAAAAAATGATTGTTTATGAAGGTTCAAAAAGGAGTTTTCAACAAGATATTAATGATGGTGTGATTGCTGATCGCTTAGATAATCTTTTTCGTTTTCTTGGAATCACAAAAGAAAGCAAATCTGAATTTGTATCATGGAAGAATTCTTTAAGTAGAATTGCAAGTATTATTTCATTCAATAGAGAGATAGATGATGATGTACGTGTTGCTTTGGAATACCAAATCCCATTGACTTCTAAGCGTGTTGATTTCATGATTGCAGGTAGCGATGGCAAAAATGACAATGTTGTCATTATCGAGTTAAAGCAATGGGAAAACTGTAAGGCAACACAGAGAGAGTGTGTTGTAATTGCTTTCACAGGTGGTGCAGAGAGAGAAGTAGCCCATCCTTCTCAACAAGCATATTCATACTCTAAGCTAATTGAAAACTTTAATGAGTCAGTACGCGATAATGCTGTAAACCTTATTCCTTGTGCTTTCCTCCATAATTACAAAGAAGAGAATCGTAATTCAATATGTAACGAAAGATATAAAGACGTAATAAAAGAGGCTCCTGTTTTTCTTCAACATGATGGAACAAAGCTTTCGGATTTCATAGCTTCCAAAGTTAAGACAAAATCTGAAAAGAATTTGTTTGACATAATTGAAAATGGAAAATTGAAGCCATCGAAATCTTTGCAGGATGTTGTTGGTTCTGTTCTTAATGGAAACACCTCTTTTGAAATGATTGACGAACAACAAGTAGCTTACGCAACTATACTAAAACTAGTGGAACTTTCTATTACTGATGAAAGAAAAAGCACCATAATTGTTCAAGGTGGTCCAGGAACAGGGAAATCTGTTATAGCCATTAATCTTTTAGCAAAAATAATTAATAGTGGCTTTTCTTGTGTTTATACTACCAAAAATTCTGCTCCAAGATTTACATTTTCTCAAAGCTTAATAAGAAATGGACGCTATACAATAGGCTATTTGAAGGGGCTATTTAAGGGCTCTGGTTCTTTTTACGATGCGAAGGCCAATACTTTTGACTGCATTTTAGTTGATGAAGCTCATAGATTAAAACTTAAATCTGGTGTGTATGGTAATCTGGGAGAAAATCAAATAAAAGAAATAATTAATGCTGCAAAGATTAGTGTTTTCTTTATAGATGAAGATCAAATTGTTACAACAGATGATATAGGCAGAGTTGGGGAAATAAAAAAACAAGCTGAGGCTTTGAACTCTAAAGTCTATTGTTCTAAGGGGCTTAAACTAACTTCACAATTTCGTTGTAATGGTAGTGATGGTTATTTAGCTTTCTTGGATGATGTACTTGAAATAAGGAAAACTGCAAATCAGAGTTTTTCTGAATATGATTATGATATTTATAATAAGACCGTAAATTAG
>DHMZ01000041.1 GCA_002406055.1 Spirochaetales bacterium UBA4629 | reverse complement strand
TCAGGGAAAAATGAAAGAAAAATAAGAGATTAGAAGAAAAAACTAAATAAATGATTAGAACTAAGATAATTCTTTAACAGTGTGTATAATTACCTAGCTTTTGACATAAAAATAAGGCCATCAGACTTTAAAACTGACAGCCTTATTTTCAATCAAGGAGTTTGTCTAACTCACTAGCAATTTCTTTTTTATTGAGCTTCTGACCAATAATGCAGAGCCTAATCATTCTATCGCCCATATATGGATCCCAATCAGCAAGAACTTGAGGATTTTCATCCAAAAGCTTCTTTCTAATCTCGACAGGAGCAGAAGCAATCCACTTACCATAAGCGCCACAACTAAGTTGACGACCACTTGTCTCCAAGACATATGCCATATCATCTTCATCGCTGAACCAAACAGTTCCTTTACATCTGATAATATTTCTTGGCCAATTCTTTACATATGCACGTAGCTTTTCTCTACTAAATGGTTTACGTCTGTAGTAAATAAATGTGCCGATACCGTATTCATCTTCACTCTCACCTTCATGCTTGTGTTCATGGTGGTGATGTTCATGTTCATGCTCGTGTTCATGATCATCATCGTCCTCATCATGGTCATGATGTAAATCTGGATTACCTTCGTCTTCTTCGTCACCAAGTCCACCTTCTTGAGATAGAGCTTGACACCAACCAGCACTCTCAAAAACTTTATCAAAATCAAATGAATGAGTAGAAAGAATATCCTTTACAGGAACATTACCCATGCTTGTCTCGATTACCTTTACGCCAGGATGCAAAGCTTCAACAACTTCTCTAACCTTTTTTTTCTCTTCTTCAGAAACAAGATCTATCTTGTTGATAATAAGTGTTGAACAGAATTCAATTTGTTGAACAAGAAGGCTTTCAATATCTTCCTCACCGATCTTATCTTTCTCTAATAGCTTTTCTCCAGATGCAAATTCATCAACAAGGCGGTTTGCATCTACAACACCAACAACATTGTCGAGGACACCATTTTTGATAGACTCAAGCTGTTGAGCAATCGGTAGTGGTTCACATACACCAGATGCTTCAATGAGAATATAATCATACTTTCCTGAAGCAATTAATCTCTCAATGTTCTTTGCCATTTGGCCTTTTAGAGTACAGCAAATACAACCGTTAGTTAGAGGCACAATATCTTGAGTATCAGTAATATTAGCACCCTTCGCAATTAAAGAAGCATCTACATTTATTTCTCCGATATCATTAACGATAACAGCAACCTTATATCCCTCCTGGTTTCTTAATACATTGTTCAAGAGGGTTGTTTTTCCAGCTCCCAAATACCCACATAAAAGAGTAATAGGTGTTTTAGCTTTTTTAGTCATAGAAAATCTCCACTATAGAAAGAAATATAACAATAAAAAGAAAAATGGTTAACAAAAGATTAACAATTTTAATTAGTGCAAAAATAGAAATAAAGATAAAAAAAAGCTATTTTAAACTTATGAGGAAAACAAAAATAATTTGCACAATCGGTCCATCATCGGAAAATGAAGAGACCTTAACAAAAATGGCAAAAGCAGGCATGAACGTTGCCCGCTTAAATTTCTCTCATGGTAGCCATGAAGAACATCAGAGAAAAATCGATTTAATAAAAAAAGTAAGAGAAAAACTAAACTTACCAATCGCTATTATGCTAGATACAAAAGGCCCGGAATACAGAATTGGAGTCTTTAAAGATCATAAGGCTGAAGTAAAAAGTGGCGATTATTTTACATTTTCCATCGATGATGTTGTTGGCGATAACACAATCGTAAGCGTAAGCTACAAGAATCTTGTTAACGAGCTATCTGTTGGTCAAACTATTCTTGTTAATAATGGACTGTTAGCTTTCGAAGTAGTTGAGAAAAAAGAAAGAAGCGTACTATGTAAAGTTATTGAGGGAGGGATAATCTCTGACAAAAAAAGCATGAACTTCCCTGGTCATGTTTCTCGCGCAGTCTATCTTTCAGAAGAAGATAAGAGTGATATCCTTTTTGGTCTTAAAAATGGCATAGATTTCATAGCCCTTTCTTTCGTTTCAAACCAAAATGATGTCAAAAGTGTTAGAACCTTCATAGATAAAAATGGAGGAGAAGATGTTGAAATCATTGCAAAGATAGAGAACCAATCTGGAATTGATAACATTGAGAGTATTTCTAAATACGTTGACGGCATTATGGTTGCAAGAGGAGACCTTGGCGTTGAAGTCCCATTTGTTAACATTCCTTCTATACAAAAGTATCTCATAAGTAAATGCCGTGTTATTGGAAAAAGAGTAATAACTGCAACAGAGATGCTTGAGTCAATGATTAATAATCCTCGCCCAACAAGAGCTGAAATCTCTGACGTTGCTAACGCAGTTTACGATGGCACTTCAGCAGTAATGCTTTCTGGAGAGACTGCTGCAGGCAAACACCCAGTTGAAGCAGTGAAGGCTATGGCTAGCATCTGTGAAACAACAGAAAATGATATTAACTATGAAAAGAGATTTAGAACAACAGAGTATCAAATACATAGCCTAACAGATGCTGTTAGCCATGCAACATGTGATTTAGCTATAGATACAAAAGCTAAAGCTATCGTTGTTTGTTCAAAGTCTGGTCACTCTGTGCGCCTTGTCAGTCGCTTCAGATCCCCTATTCCAATTATTGGGATGACAACCAATGAACGCAGTTGGCGCAAAATAGCCCTTAGTTGGGGTGTCACACCCGTATTAAGTGAAAAATATAACTCAAGTGATGTTATGTTCCACTACGGTATTATGAGAGCAAAGGAGCTCTTCTCCCTAAACAAAGGAGATAGCGTTGTTCTTTGTGGTGGCCCCGCAGACGGCAAGAAGGGAACAATCAATACAATCAAACTTGAAACAATTAACTAAGTAATTCTATATTTCCATGAATGGCTATTCTTAGTATTCCTATTACAAATAAATGTAGTGGGTAATATATGTAGAATAGCCATTTTCCGCCAACCATTTTTCCCTTCTCTCCATTGTATAAAGCTAAAAGAGGAACAGAAAGGATGGTAAAGAGCTGTAAGACTCCATAAAGCTTATCCATAGCAAAGAAATAGACAAGGCCATAAACACTAGACCAAAGAAGAATATCTATTGCTTGCTTTTTTATATTTCCTCTATGAACGTATAAATAGAATGGTGCAACAACAGCAATACATGACCAATCAGAAGGAAGACCTAGAGCTACTAAAAGAAAAACTAGAAGAGTTGCAATCTTTTTATTAATCTTTTCACTTTCGGCTACAGTTATTACACAGATAGCCAAGAAAAGAGACCACAAAACACTTGTTCTATTTAGTACTCCTGCTTCAAGAGAGAAATAAGGAATACCAAAAGCAAAACAATAAGCAAAGTGAGAAACAAGTGCAAAGGCTAAAATACGTAGTGCATATTTCTTTCTATCATGAGTATAGTGTGCCCCTTCTGCTATGAAAAACCACATTATTGGAGCTGTAAGTCTTCCTATTATATGTAAGCAATAAACCCACCAAGATGGATTATAGCCAGGCCAACATAACCATGTTAAATGGTCTATTGTCATAGCAATAATCGCAATTAATTTCAGTTGACTACCATTTAATTTTTTAGTCATAAAAAGAGAATACATTTAGTCGAATTAATAATCTATATCCCTACAAAAAAAATCGGATCTAAAAAACATTGGGAAAAAGATGTATAAACAGCATAAGAGGATTACTGTCCATACATCATTAGTGAAATGCTTCTTTTTAACTAATTGCTAAGTTATCAAAAGTTTTATGTTACTTAAGCCTAAGTCTGAATATATGAAAACATATCGAGATTTTTGAAAACTAGAAATAGTTACAGAACCATTTCCTGAAGAATAAGAGTGCCTTCCATTAGAAACATAATAAAGAGTTATATTATTAATAACATTTCTATTATTTTCATACATTGCTGAAACAACTATTGACTTATCCGTCGGCCCAATGTAACAACACACATACTTGCCAGGTTCAATATCAAAATAGTCAGTATAGTTTTCTATTGGCTCTGTTACTTCAACAACCTCTAATCTCTTAGGCGCATTTTCTTTTTTTATTGTA
>DHMZ01000119.1 GCA_002406055.1 Spirochaetales bacterium UBA4629 | reverse complement strand
TAATAAAAGGTTGCTACCTATTAAGTAACAACTCAATAGATAACAACCCAATACTAGGATTAAAATTATATTTAGTCAAAGTACTCTTCAAGTGTAACAGTTATAGTTGTTGTTTCACCTTCTCTTATTACAAAGTTTTCAGGTGTGAATGTTGGGTAGTATTCTTTTCCTGAAGTATCATAAATACGACTCCACCAACCATCCTGCGAATAGCTTCCTGCTTCAAGCTTTAAAGTAATAGATTCATTTGATTTAACAGGAATATATGCTCTTTCTTTCCCACTATTTTTATATACTCCTACAGATGATCTGTTATTTGTTGAGAGCTCAACATTTTCGGGAATATCGTAATTAACAACGAGTGTTCCTGTGTGTTCAAAATCTTTATCTAAAGTAAATTTTACTAAAGTATAATTTCCATTAGAATCACTCTTTTCTTCTGTAGTAACACTAATAGAATAATTAGAAGAAGAAATGTCTTTATAATATAGTCTACCAGAGCTATCTAGATAAAAATCATCAGACCAATTGGAATCTAAATTATTATCTACTAGTGTATTATCTCCATTCTTTATATTCCAGAAAATAAGATAAGAATCTCGACCTATTAATACCCTTGGATCAGCATCAACAACTACTCTTCCTGCGGGGATATTTACTCCCGAATCAACATAATTCATTGCCGTATTCTCAACAGGAACTGTAATACTATTACCATTGGAAACAACTTCAGTTGTTTCATAATAACAGTCAGGATTATTTACGTTTACGATAAGTATCTTGTCATAGGAATAACTACTAGAATCAATGTTCACCTTCAGTTTACCTTGTTCTGCTCTAAACCTAGTCCTGTTATAATTTGCTCCATTCATAAGATATACCCAATATGTTTCACCTTCTTTGAAGTTAGAGTTCTCGAATGTAATTGTGCCATAGGTTGAGTATGCCTTTAATTCTGTTGTCTCACCTTCTTTTATAGATATATAATCTTTACTCATTTTCGGCCAAACAAAGCCTACATTGTCTCCTGTATACCCATAGTTATTTGGCTCATAAGTTCCAACCTCTAGCTTTATTGTTCGGCCTTTGTTATATGGAAGAATAGGTATATAACCATCTCTACAAATAAATTTACCAACATACTTATTATAAGGAGTTAAATCGTAGTTCGTCTCATTAGTGATATTTAGATAGCCATAACTCTCTAACTCTTTATCGATAACGATAAGAACAAGCGTTTTGTTCTCGCTTTCTAGATATTCAGTTTCAAAGTAGTAGTAATAACCTTCATTAGTAAATTCTTCGTCTAAGGAACAAGTAAATGTTGCCTCGTCTTCGTAGTAGTTTATGTAATGGCGAATATTTCTAGCTCTCGAACCACCATCGTAAAGATTAACATAATATAATCCTCTTGGAACTAAAACATCCGAAGCAAGATAGAACTCCACACTACCTTTTAACGTAACGCTTTGTGGGCGATAATCCTTACTATGTACTTCAAAAGATTTTGACTCAGACCAAATAATGGATGCAGAATCATGTACTATGCAGGTTATTTCATATTCGCCTTGAACAGAAAGACTATCAATTGTTACTGTATTTGTCACTGCTCCTTCAATTTTCTTTTTATCTAAAAACCATTCAAAAGTGCCGACCATTCCTTCTGCAGTAACTGTTAGAGAATCTCCTTCTTTTAATAAAGAGGATGATAGTTTTAATTTCAAACTAGGAGTGGGAACAATAGCATCTACTATTGTTAATTTTCCATCACCCATTTCACTTGTTTGAATTTCGTATTCCACAGAAATGCTGTCACCTTTTACTATTCTTACAGCTTCTGGAGCAGGAACTGTCTCTTTAGAAGAAGATGACTCAATTTGGAATGAATAAAAACCATTATCAAGGGAGACCTCTGCTTTTAAAACACCATTAACATTGGTAAAATCTACTTTCGTCACTTCTTCTAGTGTTCCACTATTATTCTTTTTGATACTCAAGCTATAAGTGGAGTTATTGGGATTATTTCCAGCAATCGTTACAGTTAATGTTCCCTCTCCAGAGACTTCTTTTACAGTAACAAAAACACTATTAATTTTGTCCTTTTCAATATTTACTTTTTCTGTTCCTTCTCCAATTACATCACCATTTAAATTCAAAGCTTCAACTTTAATGTTCCAGGTACCAACCATTAACCCCTTTAGGGTTCCAAATTCTGCATTTGGAGATAAGCTATACTCACCTGATTCCCCATTTGGAGCAGTTACTGTAATCCTGTAGGTATTTGTTTTTAGTGAAATGTTTGGCTCTAGCCCTCGGACAGTATTATCTATCTTGATTTCAAGAGAACCAGTTTCTGTCATTATGTTGTTTTCACAAGAGACAGACAAGAAAATAAGCACTAATAATGCAACAACAACGTATAAGTTTCTTTTCATCATTGTTCCCCCTTATTTATAAGCACCCTGATTATATGTCGTCATTTTCTATTTATTAACGACTTATCAAGAGAGCTTTTGTTTAGTTTAGAGGGAATTATGAAAGTATAAAAAAATTACAACTCATGTTGTTGCATAATTATTATATTTCTGATTTGTTGCTATTTAGAAAAGCGTCTGTTTCCTCTATAGCCTTTTCTTCAGTACCATCAACTTTATCGTAATAGATATAGTGAGTTGCATTCTCTATTGTTACTACTTTGATTTTGCTATTGTTTTCTTTTATGTACTCAATCGCGCTATGTGGTACAAGAGCATCATTACCAGCTCTAATAACTAAAGTTGCTACTCTTATACTCTTAATACTTTCCTTAGCTTCTTTTGCGATTTTATCTAGCTCAATTATTTCTTTCGGAAACATGTAAGACCAATATTCTTTACCAAGATATTCGTCGTCGCATGGGGCATTTTCATAGTGCATTTTGTATTCACTATCACTATGCCAATCTTGCTTTATTCTTTTTTTGACCTTTGCAATAAGCTTTAAACCACTTACTGTTTTGTCATCTAAGCCATTTACAACAATTGCAGGGCAAACAGAAACCACTCTATTTAGCTGAGGATACTCTCTAGCCATGATTAGAGAAATTGCCCCGCCCATAGAGTGGCCTACGATAGATACCTTCTCATATCTCCTAAATAAATCGTCAAGGGCATTGCGACATAAAGTAAGCCAATCAGAGGAAGAGGAAGAAAGAAAATCATCTCCTGTTGTCCCGTTACCTGGAAGACGAGGGACAAAAGCATCATAACCAGAAAGAAACAAAGCTTCTGCTGGCGTAATAAGTTCCCCAGGATATCCTGCATAACCATGGACAAGAAGCACTGCTTTTTCTTTATTATCACTATGACAAATAGAGAAGGAGCGAGAAGCACTACACTCCGCTCCTTTATCTATATAACAATTTGTATACCATTCTTTTGGAACACTAAAACTATATGGGAGATCCTCTCTCACCAGGTAGCCTCCTCAAGTACATTTAGTAAGTCAATACGAGATTTTACTCCAGTCTTCTGGAATATATTTGCTATATGGTTATTAACTGTATTAACACTAATTCCTAGTTCATAACCAATCTCTTTATTAGTCAGCCCCTTCTTAATTAGCTTAATAACCTCAAACTCTCGTTCTGTGATTTTAAACTCACTATAGTCTTCGAGCTTAGGTTCCCCTTCCCTCTTCTCCTTTGCATTTTTTTCTTCAGCCCTTTCTAGCGCAATAAACATAAATGTTAGGTGCATTATGAAATAAGCAATTTCAACAGTAGCAAATACAAGTTGCCTTGTATTAGTAAATATTGAAGAAATGACTAAAAGAGGAACAGTTGTAAATGTAATAATTGCAAAAACAGTGACCACATCTTTTATAAGTTTATTAGAGATATTTGACCTGTAATAGAGCATAATTATTAAGCAATAGATTACATTTATGGCGACAACAAGAGGTTGTAAGACTTTTAATAATGGCAAATCCATTATCGTAGTAAGAGTAGAAAAAGCCAAATAAACAACGCCAATGACAAATGTTAAAACAATCTCTAGTTTGCCCATTGGTCGTGCGATGAGCCAAGATGCAAAACGACAAATAAACACAACAATAAATGATGTGTCGATTATATAGAATGCATCAAAGACATATCTCAAAACAACCAAAGGGATTCCTGTAAAAAGAAATCCCGAAAGCAAATTAAGCGTATAAAAAACTGCCATTGCTAAAAGAGTAGCGGCAAGTACAATATTCCATTGAGCCCATCTCTCTTTCGATTTTTTTGAAAACACAATCGAAAGAGAAAGGTTCATAGATGCAATGACCAATGAGGCCATACTTACTATTGTGGCAGCTTTGTCCATTAGAATCTATTTCTAGCGTGAGACATATCTGCCTGACCACAAACACTCTTGAGGTCTTCAAAGAAGAGAGGAAGAGTTGTTGCCTTATAGCCAGTATCCATATCGCATAGGTCGTTGTAAGATCTTGCGTTCTGATCTGCAACAGCCAAGCGAGGATAAATCTTAAAGTTAAGATTGAGTCCTGTTGTAAGGAAGTACTTTGTTGTTAGCTCATAGCCAGGGAATGCCTGCTGGCATCTTCTTTCGAGCTCTTCTTTTGTAACAACCTTTCTTGGAGACATCTCAAAGAGAGCAAAGTAGAGATCAAATGATGGATCAAAATAGAGCATCTTAACTCTCTTCTTGTCTGCCATTTCCTCTGCAGATGCTACATCTTCTCTTGATGCATTAACTTCATCTAGGCCAAATACACACCAAACAGTTGTGTATTTACCCTTTGTTCTGAGACTACCTGCTTCACTAAGAAGTTTTTCGAGATTATTTGATGAGCTCTTTAAAACTGTGAGGTTAGAGTATCTGCAGTCTTTTCTGAACTGAGAAAAGAAAGCAACCTCAGCATCTGTAGCACAAACCATTAACATTGAGCCCTTAGCTTCGACTTTATTCTTCTTTCTAATTGCCATCTTACTTAGTCTCCTTTACTGGATTATTCTGAAAGCAGAAATCACTCTCAATAGGAACAGCACCAAAGACACCCTGTAAGTAAGAGTCATAGATGCTAACCTTACCCTTTACACCTCTGAAGTCAGCAAGAGAAACAAACTCTGTAGAACTATCTGTTCCCTTCTCTGCAAACCAGATGCTATCCTTTCTCATAAGTCCCTTCTGTAATAGAGCTGGGTTACAATCAACAACAATTAACTGAGACTCTGTGTCATTTGCATGGAAGAGTTCAACAATGTGACAGAGAACATAAGGATGTAAGAGCTGACCGAAGTCATCGATTACAATTGTTTTCTTGTCAATGAATGCATTGAAGAATGATACTGCAATCAAAATCAATCTTCTTAAAGATAGAGATTCATTCATGAATGTCTGACCATAAGCTTCAGTACCCTTAGCATTTACAAAGCAGTGACTAATACCTACAGTCTCCATACCTTTATCATTTTTAATTACCTGTAAACGGTAGATATCTGTTACGTCTAAAGCCCAAAGGAAATTAACAATCTGATCTGACCAATCTGGATGAGCTTTTAAGCCCTCAATAATGACCTTTTCTGCACTCTGACCATAACCAAGAGGAAGTACATCAAGAGATTTATCAAGCCAAGAATATAGCTCAGATGCTGTCTGACCGCCCTTAAGAGCTGCTCCCTGTAAGAAGGATCTATCTTCAGCAAGCTTACTTGCCTGTCTCTTCTTTTCTCCTCTGTAATATTTACCGAAGCGATATGTATACTCACCATTATTCCAAACACGTTCAAACATTATTTTCTTTGAACCGTTAATAATGTAGTGGAGAGATTCTTCATAGAAACGCTCCTGAGTAGCTTTAATTGTATAGCGAGCTATAATGCTAGGCTGATTTTCGTCTTCTGGGTTTCCTTTATTGAGAAGGACATCCATTGAGATTTCACTAGGTCTTGTCTTTCCGTCACCATAAGCAAAAGCAGCTTTTGCTAAGTATCTGCGTAAAGGATTAGGTGAATCCTCTGGGGCAAAAAGAATGCCTTTTACAGCTTCAAGCGCTCTGACAAAAGAGCTCTTTCCAGCTCCATTTGGACCGATGATGGCGCTAGACTTTAGAACATCAAACTTATCTGTTCCACTAATAGTCTTTGTAGCATCCATCCTTTTATCGCTAAGCGCGATGAATGAAATAGTCTGAGGATCCTTCACAGACTTGTAATTTGCAAGTGTCATTGACAATAGCATGGGACTTCCTCCATTTACTTTTTTTATAATAGCAGAAGTAAAAAAAAAATCAAAAAAACTGAAAAAACTTTTAAATAAACAAAATGATGTCCCCTAGCCTGTCAAATAAACTATCAAAAATGAATGCTTTTATTACAGTAAACTTCATTTTTTGAGTAATACCTAACAAAAATGAGAACATCATTTTTATTTTTTAATCGAAAAATACTTAATCTTTATTAAGTTTTTCTATTCTTCTTAATTAAAGAGATAGCTATATGGACTTTCCGTTGTTGTTATTTCACCTGTTTTAGGTGTCATCTGTTCTTTAGCCTTCTCATTTCTTTCCTTTAAGTCGGTAAGAGTTAGATAGAGTTTGTTAATATCTCTATCATTTGTTTCGTTTCTTATCACATCAAGAATAGAAAGAGCAGAGTCAATATCACCACGAGAAGCGAGAATCAAAGCAGCATTATAACCAGAAGGAATATGTCCACTTGTATTGTATTCTCTTTCAAAGCTCTGAAGAGCATAATCAAGGTTTCCATCTTCTGCTGCTTTATATGCTTCCTTTAAGCTCTTAATCTCTGGCTTATTATCCTTAAGCGTTATACTTGCGTATCTTTTTGTAGGGATAAAGTCGCTAATCATGCTATTAATAAGAGAAGAAAGCGCTCTACTAACTAAGTCTTGTTCGCTTAAACCATAGCCATAAAGGAATGTTAGCTTTGGATCAAACTCTTCATAATCATAATCTGATGTATTGTATTCCCTAACTGTTACTATCCTGTTAGTAGATGTATCTAGAACAGTTAAAGAAACAGATAGCTCTATATATCTGTGGATATAGTATCTTATTTTTTCCAAACCTGAACTATCAACAGTCCTTTTAGCGTCAATATACTCATCTGTGTGCAGATAAGTAATCTTAGGTATTACAAGAGCGTCAACTCCATCTTCTTTAAGCATTTGAGATGGATCTTTACCTATCTTATACAATGAGACATATGCGTCTGTCTTATCAGAAGGAAGAACAGAATAGTAAGATGATGAAGTAAATACCTTATTTACCATCTTTGTTAGCTCTTTAGCTGTCGTTCTGTTTATTGAATTGTAGTCATAGGATGTCATTATTGTATAAAGCTGAATTTTTGGATCAGTAATATCTAATCTGATAAAGAGTGGGATAGATTGGCTACCACTATATTCACTACTAGAAGCAATAGCAATGTTACGATAGTTTCCCATATTAACATTTGATGGTTGTGTATATGGAACACTTAAACTTGTTGCACAAGAAGAAAGAAGTAGTACTAATGATAGGAGTAAAAATAAAATAATATTTTTTTTCATATATTTTTTCCTTATTTTAGGAATTATAAACGAAATAAACTCCTTTAAAAAGACTAATAAATTAGCGCTTTCAATGGACAATATTTTACCTTTTTATATAATCAATTGCATGGAAGAGAAAGAGAAGACAGAACGCAAAAAGACAGAGACAGTCGTTTTTGAGGTTATACTAGATACCTCTGACCTCTCATCTTTAGAACCAGACGAGATGGAAGATTTAGAAGATGAGGAGCTAGATTGTGATTTTTAAGCCACTTAACATCAACAAATCAAAACTGCCATTTTCGAATAAATACCTTATAAACCTTATTCTTCCTCTTGTTGCAGATACTGCTCTTTCTGTAGCAGTAGGTGTTGCAGACACTCTAATGGTAGCACAAGCTGGAGAAGCAGCTGTCAGCGGAGTTAGTTGCATTAACACAATACAAAACCTTCTTATTGGCGTAATCATGGCTTTCTCTACAGGAGGTGCAGTTGTTGCTTGCCAACTACTTGGAATGAAGGAAAATGAAAGAGCAAAAAAAGCATGCAAAGAATTAATGAATATCGTTTTGCTATTTTCTATTGCAACAAGTGCCCTTCTCTTAATCTTTTCTTCAGAGATAATAGATTTCATATATGGAAATATAGAAAGCGATGTCTTCTTAAGTGCTTTAGACTACTCCATTCCTATATACATTAGTATGCCATTTTATGCCCTAATGAGTGCATCTAACGCCATTAGTAGGTCGATGGGAAGAAGCAAAATTACTATGAATGTTTCTCTCTTAGCTAATGTAATAAACATTATAGGAAATGCAGTCTTCCTTTTTGTTTTTAAGCTCGGGGCTCTAGGGGTTGCTGCATCATCACTCATTTCACGAATAATTGGTGCTCTTATAATGTTTATTGTTGTGTGCGATAAGAGAAAAGAGCTATATATTCCATCCCCTCTTAAACCTTCATTTGATTTAAAGATAGCAAAGATGATTCTCTCCCAAGCTCTTCCTGCTGGTACTGAAAAGTCTCTCTTTCATGTAGGAAAGATCTTAATTAGTTCAACAATCGCATCTTTTGGCACAGCATCAATTGCAGCATATGCTGTCTTCAATAATTTTGAAACATTAATAGATATTCCGGGAACTGCAATCTCGCTAGCATCAATCACGGTAGTTGGGCAATGTTGTGGAGCACGCGAATATGATGAGGCAAGGTACTATATAAGAAAGCTACTCGCTGTTTCATTTGTATCAATGTTTATTCTTTCTCTTATCTTCTTCATTTTTACTCCATATCTTCTTACGTTCTATGCACTCTCTGATGAGGCTATAGACTTGGCACTTCTCACAGTAAGAATTGACTGTATTTGCAGAGCTATTCTTTGGACGTTCGCTTTTGTATCACCAAATATGCTTCATGCTGCTGGGGATGTAAAGCTAGTTATGATAACAGCCATTTTAGATATGTGGATATGTAGAGTCTTATTTGCAAACATTCTTGGAGTTTATTTTGGTCTTGGACTCTTAGGAACACAAATTGGAATGTGGTTAGATTGGGTTGTTCGAGTGCTTGTATTTATTCCTCGCCTTCTTGGTGGAAAATGGACAACGAAAGGAATACAAGAAAAAGGGATTATTGCCTCTTGAGAAAATTAGGTTCATACTTCTCTTATGAATAAAGAAGCTATTAATTGTACAAAGAACCTAATGAATTTTATATCGCACTCACCTTCTTGTTATCATGTTGTTAACAATGCAAAGAATAAGCTTGAAGAAAATGGTTTTATTGAACTCCACGAGAATAAGCCATTTAATCTAGAAAGAGGAAAATCTTATTTTGTTAAGCGTTCCTCGTCTTCTTTAATTGGCTTTCGCATTCCAGAAAACCCTTCATTTTTTCATATAGTTGCATCTCACACAGATAGCCCAAACTTTAAACTAAAGTGGAATTCAGTTGTTGAGTCTTCACCTATTAGATTGAATGTCGAAGGCTATGGCGGATTACTAATATACTCATGGCTAGATAGGCCTCTTTCTGTTGCAGGAAGAGTCTTTCTTAAGAAGAATGACAAAATAGAAGAGCGTCTTGTTGACTTAAAAGATAAACTCAACGTTACAATTCCATCGCTTGCAATACACCAAAACAGAGAAGCCAATAACGGATGGAAAATATCAATTCAAAAAGAAATGCTTCCTCTCTTTTCCGATACAGAAAAAGATTTCTTGCCATACCTTTCTTCTCTTATAGGTGAAGATAAGGATTCGCTAATTGATTATGATTTATTCCTCTACAATCTAACCTCTCCTTCATTTTCTGGAGCAAATAAAGAGTATTTCTCTGCTCCAAAAATTGATGACTTGGGTTGCGTTTTTTCTTCTCTTGAAGCACTCTGCGAAGAAAAGAGCAATAATGCAATTAGCATGATTTGTCTTTTCGATAACGAGGAAACAGGTAGTGGAACAAGAGATGGAGCGCTCTCAGATTTCCTTACATCAACTCTTAATAGAATTGCATTCTCTCTTAACTGGAATGAAGAGGAACGCTATATCGCACTTTCTTCCTCATTTATGCTTAGTGCAGATAATGGACATGCTGTCCATCCTGCCTTCCCTGAAAAGAGTGATATTACAAATAAGCCAAGGATGAATGGTGGAGTTCTACTTAAATATGCTGCATCTCAGAAGTATACTACCAACGGAGAAACTGGTGCTTTTACAAAGGCTCTTCTAGAAAATTACAATATTCCGTACCAAATTTTTCACAATAATAGTGACTTACCTGGTGGTTCAACACTTGGAAATCTATCTACACAGAAAGTCTCTATCAAAACTAGTGACGTTGGAATAGCTGAACTTGCTATGCATTCTTCTTATGAGACAGCTGGGAGTTTTGATACTCTTTCACTAAAGAATCTATTTAAGGCCTTCTTTAAGTTTTAGGAGAAAAAATGGGATAAACACACTACTAGATTGTGTTTATCCTAGATTTATTTGTGGCTTTCGGTATCTATAGGATAGCCCTTTGTTGAAAATTCAGCCTTTGGCCAAGATAAAGGTTTTCCTTTATGCTTTAATAGATACTCAACACTAAGGTCTTGAACATCTTTATCTAGTATTCTTATTACCTTGCATTTTGGGTAAATATCATAACCTCCAGCACCAGTTATACGATAGTTATTAAGAACAAGCGAAAGCTTTCTAGATCCTATCTCTTCACCCTTGTATCTTAACTTAGTAACTCTCTCACCTACTTTTTTAGATATGTCAAATTCATATTCAATACCATAATAGTAGTCGTAGTTATACATCTCCATCTTAGGACAAAGGAACTTTTGGTCTATAGTTGGTCCCCACTGTGTGAGAGAAAAGAACTCTGCAGTTCTTTCAAGAGCGCTCTTCAGTCCTTCTTCATCAATTTCAACTACGCATAGGCTATTTGGGTATTGATATGAAGCAAGAATTTCACGAATAGTAACCTCTTTTGAAAAAGAGAAAAGGTTATTATTAAGTGCGCAAACACTTATATCTGCACCTGTTGCTTGCATCTGTATGTAGTTAAAGAAATCTGCTATGTGGTTTCCTTTCAAAAGAGACTCTATCTGAGATGGAGCTTTTATTTCTTCTTCAATTTCACCACATGCTTTATCTAGCCAAGATTCAACATTCTCTCTCAGCTCGATATGCTTTTTCTCTTCTCCTGTTGCCTCAGCATTAGGTGCTTTAAGTTCCCCTCTTATGCCATCTTTAGTTAATTCTACCAAGCAATATGCCGAAGCAAATGAAGGACATTGCATTACATAGGTATTATTTACCTTTGTAAAATCAACGCCTAAATGCTGATGACCAGACAAAAGGAGAGAGTAATCTAAATCTTGGCAAATTTCATATCCTATATTCTCTCTGCTATCGAGAAGCTTTTTGCCTGTTTTAAGGTCACACTCAAAGCCACCATGATAAATAAGAACAGAATAATCTGAATTACTCTTAAGCCACTTTAGCTCCCGCTCTGCTGCCTCTTTAACATCACTAACAATAAAGCTTTCAATGTTTTCCTTGCTTTCCCAAACATTAACATAATCTGTAACAAGACCAGTAAAGCCTACTCTTAGTCCTGTAGAATCTGTTAAAACAATGTGCTTTTTGATATCGAGTAAACCACGTTTATCTTCTAAATTGGCACAAAGAATCTGAGCTCCAAGTTCCTTGAAGAAGAGAGAAAAGATATCACGTCCGTAATTAAAATCATGGTTTCCTGGAACAGCTAAGTCCAATCCCCCTTTTCTAAAAGTCTCTGCTTGAGGAAATGGATTGAAAAGCTTATTTTCGATTACATACTTGCTTAATGCTGAACCTTGGATATTATCTCCACCATCAACAACAACAGTATCTTTATCTTTTTCGTATGAGCTAATGATACGATAGTGGCCAATATTTCTATCGGCCTTCTCTGCAAACGTTGTTGGAAAGAGGTATGAGTGTATATCGCTAGTAAAAATAAGTCGCATCAAACACCTCGCGCAAGCTTGTTTCTTAGCTTATTTGAGAACCACTCAATGATAAGAATAAGAATAATTAATCCTACAAGTATTGCACCAGCCTGATCCCACTTGTAACAATTCATAGCAAAAATTAAAGGAGCACCAATACCACCAGCGCCAACTAAGCCAAGGACAGTTGTATCTCTTAAATTCATGTCGAAACGATAAATAAGAGTAGAAGCAAAATCTGCACTTATCTGTGGAACAATACCATACCTTATCTTCTCAAATGTATTACAACCTGAAGCATCCAATGACTCAAGAATACGTGGATCCAAGTCTTCAATTGATTCGATAAACATCTTACTTATCATACCAATTGAACAAACACTCATAGTCAATAATCCAGCTGCTGCGCCAGGCCCTGTGACTCTAATAAACATTAAGCCATATACAAAAGCAGGGATAGTTCTTATTGCCATAACAACAGTTCTAAAGAAAATAGCAATTGGCTTTGGAACAATGTTAGTAGCACCTAAAAAGGCAAATGGTATAGCTAAAATAGCACCAACTAACGTGCCCATAAATGCGATTGCCAATGTCTCTAGTAATAGATATGGAACACCCTCTTTAGTTAAATTAAAGAGAAGCTCTCTATTAGGACTGAAGATTCCTTTAACAATACTTAGAGCAACAGCTCTACCATCGACCTCAGTACCATCTGTTTTTTTGAATGCAGAAGATGACCAAGCAAGAATCAAGGCCACAATTACAATTGTAATTATGGTATATATCCAAAGCTTTGGACGAGCTTCGTACATCTCTTGTACTGTCATTGTGTTAGTATACTTAGAGGAGTTCTTTTTTATTGTATTTTTCATTTTATTCTCCTCATGTAAGCTTTTTTCTTAAATAGAAACTCAAATATTCAATAACTACAACAGTAACGAAAAGAATGACGAGAATCATTCCAACTCTATCGTAGTTTCTCCAACCAATTTGTGAATTAAGAATTAAACCAATACCACCAGCACCGACGTAACCAAGTATTGCTGCATACCTAACATTTCCTTCGAAACAGTAGAGGCTGTTAGATAGATAGCCTGGTAATACTTGAGGTAGTAGTGCGTATTGGAAAGCCTCAGCTTTTGTTGCGCCTAAAGCTATCATAGCTTCATAAGGTCCCATGTCTGTTGTTTCAATCTGCTCATAGAGAAGCTTACCTACATAAGCAAATGTAAAGATTGCAATTGAAACTGTTCCCGCTGTTGTTCCAAGACCAAAGATAAATGTAGCTATTAATGCAGTAACAAGAGTAGGAAGTGTTCTTGTTATTGAGAAAAATAGTCTAAATAAGAAGATTACTATTTTGTTCTTTACAATATTTGATGATGAAACAATTGCAAAAGGAATAGCAACAATAGCGCCAATTAAAGAGCCAATAATACTCATTTTGATGGTATCAAAAAGAGGTGTCCATATTGAGGAAGAGTACGACCAATCAGGTGGAAACATTCGCTTTAGAATAACAAAAAACTGATTTCCTCTCTGAATAAGAACCTTTAGGGAGAACCCTGTAACCTTTATTGATATAACAGAACACACAACAAGAATAAAAAGAACAAGAGGTGCTCTGCTTCTTTTCTCAACAACCTTCTTTCCATTCTCTAGCGTATATTCTTTTGGCTTAAATATCTTATCATACAAGGACATAATCATTCCTTCCTTGCTAGCTCTTCACTAGACCCTACCTTAGCGAGGTCTCCACCATATATTTCAGAAAGAATTTCGTTGTTAATCTCACTGCTCTTTCCATCAAATACAATCTTTCCCATCTTTATGCCAATAATTCTATCGACATACTCAAGGGCTAAGTCTACATGGTGAATATTTATTAATACTGTAATATTTCTTTCTCTATTAATTTTTTTGAAATCATCCATTACCTGTCTTGCTGTAATTGGGTCAAGAGCAGCAACAGGCTCATCTGCAAGGATGATTGTTGGATCCTGGGCAAGAGTACGAGCAAGAGCAACACGTTGTTGCTGACCACCTGATAGCTCGTCACACCTATTATAGGCCTTATCCAAAATACCCATATTATCTAAAGCTTCTAAAGCTTTTATTTTTGCTTCCTTAGGAAATATGCCCAAAAGCACTCTCCAGAAAGGAAGATCGGGAACAAAAGATGTCAAAACGTTCTTAATAACACTAGCTCTAGTAACAAGATTAAACGACTGGAAAATCATACCAATCTTACGTCTAAAGCTTCTAAGCTCCTTTCCCTTAAGACTATCAACTTCAACACCATCTACAGTTAAAGAGCCACTTGTAATATCGTGCATTCTATTAATTGATCTAATTAGAGTCGATTTTCCTGCACCAGAGAGACCAATAATACCAACAAATTCACCCTGGTCAATGGAGAGTGATACGTTATCCAAACCCTTAACTCCATTAGGATAAACCTTACTAACTGAATCAAAAACAATCATATAACCTCCATAAGATGGGTAGAGAACCTACCCATCTTATATTTAAAATTACTTAAATAATTTGTTAATTGTTCTAGCTGCGTTGTAGTCTGAATCAACAGCCTTCTGGTAGCCAGCGTGGTTATAAATACTAATTACAGCCTTTCCTTCATCTGTCTTTGCGATAGCAATGAATGCATCCTGGAGAGCAGCGATAAATTCTGGTGTCATCTTAGCAGAGTTCTTACTAGCAGAGATTGTGTCGTTCATGACAAAATCTGTAACACCGATAACATCTGTGTCTTCCCAAATTGTATTTGGTCTACCCCAATCTGCCTGCCAACTCTTTTCATAATCCATTCTTCCGTCAGCGTAACATACAACGATGTCATACATACCAGAAGCAAGACCTGCAAATGCAGCTGCATAACCTGTCTGAACAGCCTTATCGAGATCAGCAACTGTCTTGCCGTATCTGTCATAAAGCCAAACTGATGGATAGATGTATCCAGCAGAACTTGTTGTGCTACTTACACCCCAAGAACAAGCATTGAGTTCATCCCATGTAAGAGCTTCACCCTTGTTAACTTTCTCAGCTAAAGCCTTTGCCTTCTCTGTAATACCAGAGTAGATAAGAGCACGGTAACCAACAACAAGTTCATCACTATTTGTTATAGGTTCATTGTTGTTCCAATCAATAGGATTGTCAGAGTTAACACTCTTACCAGCTCTTGTAGCTGTTAAAATTGCTGTTGCACCATCTTCATACTGAACATATGTTCCAGCAGGGATGAATGCTAAGTCTGTTGTACCAGCATCGAGAGCTTCACCAGCTGCTTCATAAGTTGTGCTGACGTTGATGTTAACATTGCCAACTGTCCAACCCTGAGTTGCTAACTGATCTTTAAGAAGATTCTTTAGTGGCTCTGTTGCAACAACGATCTTGTCGACATCCATTGATGGGACAAATGTGATATTAAGCTCACTAACTTCTTTTGCATTTTTAACTTCACTAGCACCCTGTGCAAATACACAGCTAAGTGCGAGCATGACAACAAGTGCCAAAGCTAATACTTTTTTCATTTTTTCCTCCATTCTATTCTTCAAATGCCGCTTCTATATAAACAGTCAAAGGGGGTTCTTCCGCCTTACTCCTCATATAGATAAGCATTAAAGTTATCTGCCAAAGCTGTTCTGATGACATTCTAACAACTGGATGATTTGATTCTTTGTGTCCTAAATCGATATCTCTTCTTAGAATAATCTCTGGAGGATTTTCAAGTTTATTATATACCTCCATGACACCATTTTCTAAGAGCTGAGAACCAAGAACAATTGCATCAGGATTTCTTAAAAGAGCCTTGTTTATCATCTCTTTTCCTGATTCATCGGCCATCCTTCCAATAAAGAATAAGTCTTCATCATAGACGCCCTTCTCTTTCATAATTGCTCTAACGCCATCAATTCTTCTCTGTCCAATTACAATGCCATTTTCTTCACTTAATCCGGTGATAAAGGCAATTTTCTTATGACCTTTATTTATTAAATAATCAAAAGATTTTTTAACTGGTGTATTGTAATCAATGAACATTCGATCAAAAGGAATATCTTTATCATGATTGTTCAAGAAAACAATATTTGTAGAAGAGAACATAAGCTCATCAATTTCTTCACTATTGAAGATTCCAACCCCGATGATAGCATCAACTTTTCTAGATTTACCCTTTTCTAAGCGAGAAAATATATAATCAACTCCTGTCTCTGAAAGAGGAACTAGATCATCATAGTTTATTTCATCTCTTCTTGATTCTGGAACAATATGCCAATCAGCTATTCCAACTTCGATTACTCTGTAATCTTCTTTCTTCTGTCTAGGTGTTTTGTATCCATACTCTACAGCAGCCTTCATAATCGCGAGCCTTACTTCTTTGCTTACAACGAAGGAAGGATCATGATTTAAAACCCTACTAGCAGCTGCAGGCGATACATTTGCTTTTTTTGCGATATCAGATAATGTAGCCATTTATTGGAATTGTAACCTGTTGTTTTTTGTTGCACAAGATTTTTTAACTAAAACTTTACCGGCTTCACCGATTCTTCATATTTAGCGAAAAAAAAGAGAGCCAATGCAAGCTCTCTATAAACTATTTTCGATCTTCTGTAGCCTTCCATAGCTTCTCTAAACTATAGAATTCTCTTAAATCTGAGCTCATTAGGTGGATGACAATATCACCACAATCAATTAATTCCCATCCATCATCGCCAGGAGTCTTATGTCTATTATTAACAGAAAGTCCCATTTCATTTAAGAAGCCCCAAAGCTGATGAACAACACCCTTGAGGTGACCAACGCTTGTTACTGTGCCAATAACAAAACAAGAAGCCCAAGAACAATCGTTGAGATCTACAACTACAACATCGCCAACATTATGTTCTTTTAAATATGCTTCTATCTTACTTGCCTTTTCTTTAATCTTTTCATCCATATATATACCTCTTATAATTTTCCACCATCTTTAATAAAAGAGTAAAGTTCACTAGAAATTTTTGCTTCTTTTATTCCTTCTTTAACAAAATAAGGACGTTGCATCTCTATTATAGAAAGAACCATTTCCTCAATTGTTTCCTTTTCAAGTATTCTGATTCTATCGCTATCCTCTAAATGCTTCCTTCCAGGTTCGATATAATCAGAAATATATATAATTCCACCAAGTTTGCCCATACGAGGAGAGCCAAGAGTATGAAAACGAACAGCATCCTTCATGTCTTGAGTTACATCTAATAATGTATCTCTCTCAAAATATAAAGAAGCAAGAGCACCATGAAGAAGCATAACATCATCCTCTTCTTCCTTCTCTATTTTATATCCATTAGCTAAGAGAAGCGACACTGTGTTTTCATCTGTGCTATAGCGATAACTATCGTGGTAGATACCACAAATAAGAGCTTTCTCTTCATCAAGAGAGAAACGCACAGCAAGCATTCTTGCTGTTTCGGCAACTCCCAATGAATGGATAAATCTACTCTCTTTGATCATAGACTTAACCTTATCTCTTATTCTGATATAGTCCTTCACTCTCTATATACTCCATAACAGAAGGCGTAATTAAGCCCTCTTCTCCATCTCTAAACATCGTACTTGATGCAATTGTTTGAGGACTATCTATGTATATTACTTCAACACCCTCAAGATTCTTCTTTTCTCCTCCATCACGAGTAAAACAATAAAATCGAACATAACTTTTCAAGTATTCGTAATCATGCCAACGAGGTAGTCCTTCTATTAAATCATCACCAATGACAAAATTAACCTTGCCATTATCTTCTAGTTTGTCAAAGAGTTCTCTTATAGTCTCGCTTGTATAGCTTATGCCTTTTTTCTTTCCTTCAAAATCAGAAACAACTATGTTAAGAGCATCTAATGGGTAAATATCTGCATAGTCTATGATTGCAAGGTTTAGCATAGCCATTCTGTCGGAGAAAGATGCAGACTTTTTCCCTTTCTTAAAAGCAGAAACATAGGCAGGAATTACATATAGTGTTGTAATATCTGTAAATTCTGAAATTGAATGAAAGAGATTAATATGCCCAATATGAACAGGATCAAATGTTCCACCTAAGATGGCTTTCTTCTCACTCTTCATCTCTGTAGTAAGCATCCTTATCCATTTTAGAGGTAAAACCTCCATCCATCTTCTCTTCTTTCTCTACATTAGCTAATTTAGCAAAGGCAACCTTTACAGGCTCAAGAAGAGAATCATCATATATAGACAAAGGAAGAACTGTAAGCGAAGAAGAATATTTCTCCTTCAACTCTTCAAATCTCTCTGCAGCGCCATCTTCATCTATCTTAGTGCCAATCAAAATTGATGGCTTATCTGCTAGCTCTGGTGAGTATTTTTCCAATTCATTCTTGAGTATTTGATAGGCATCTAAGTAATTGTCATCACTAAGATCAACTAAGTATGCAAGCCCCTTTGTTCTAGATATGTGACGCAGGAACTTGAAGCCCATACCTTGTCCTTCTGATGCCCCCTCAATAATACCAGGTATATCTGCAAGAACAATATCTTTATCCCAAATTCTCATTACTCCAAGCTGTGGAATCTTAGTAGTAAATGGGTACCCAGCAACTTTACTTCTTGCATTTGTTAATAGATTTAAAAGACTAGACTTTCCTGCATTAGGAAACCCAACAAAGCCTATGTCTGCTATAACAAGAAGCTCAACTCCTATTCTCATGCTCACGCCCTTTTCTCCTGGCTGAGCAAAACGAGGAGTTTGATGCGTTGAAGTACGGAAATGCCAATTGCCAAGACCGCCCTTTCCACCTTTTAGGAAGACAAATCTCTCCTCTCCAGAAAGGTCCTTAATTATCTCACCTGTCTCAGCATTTTTTATAACTGTTCCTGGTGGAACTGGAATTTCGATGTCTCTTCCATCACGGCCATACATTCTTGCGCCTTGTCCACCACGACCATTTTCGGCACGAAAAACACGGATCATCTTTAAGTGACCCAAAGTTCTCAAATTGTCTTTGACGACAAAGATGACATCGCCACCTCTTCCGCCGTCTCCTCCATCCGGACCACCTTTAGGTACGAACTTTTCACGACGGAAGGAGACGCAACCTGCGCCTCCATCGCCTGACTGAACATCAATATATGTCTCGTCTGAAAATCCAAACATAATATGGATAAATAAATTAGTTTTCTGCCTCTACAGCTACGATTGAACAGTACTTTCTATTCTTTCTTTCATAGAACTTTACTGTACCTGTAACTTTAGCAAAGAGTGTATAGTCAGTACCACAGCCACAATTCTCACCTGCGTGAATCTTTGTGCCATGCTGACGAACAATGATCTCACCAGCCTTTACAAGCTGTCCACCAAATCTTTTGACGCCAAGGCGCTGAGCATTGGAATCACGACCGTTGCGGCTTGAACCACCACCTTTCTTATGTGCCATTCTTTTGCCTCCTTAGCATTCAATCTTATTGATTGTAATCTGGGTGTACTTCTCTCTATGTCCCTGAGTTCTTCTATAACCCTTTCTTCTGCGGAACTTGTAGACCTTCACCTTGTCGCCTTTTACTTCTTCACCGACTGTAGCGAGAACTTTTGCATTTTCAACACATGGTGTGCCAAAAACAGCCTTTTCT
The DNA here is from genome assembly GCA_002406055.1 of Spirochaetales bacterium UBA4629. Classification (GTDB taxonomy): domain Bacteria; phylum Spirochaetota; class Spirochaetia; order Sphaerochaetales; family Sphaerochaetaceae; genus Ornithospirochaeta. The sequence goes on along the minus strand of DHMZ01000119.1, from coordinate 1,997 downwards.
CCATCTACGACAGCAAGAACCTTACTAATCTCATAAGAGGAACCAGCCTCCTGAGGGATTCTATCAACAAGAAGTACCTTGCCTTCTTCTGCTTTGTACTGCTTGCCTAGGATTTCTACTAATGCGTACATGTATTTGTCCTTTTCAATTAAGTTACAAAGATTCTCTTCTTTTTCATATTTTTTGTTCAACAAGGAAAAGTTTGAAAGAAACAAAAATAAGTAAAAAACTAGCATAGACAACCAACCGTTCGGTTGGTATTCTTATATTATGACAGCCTCAAAAAAAGAGTTAATTATAAAAGAAGCATCTGAGATTATTGCTTATGACGGGATAGAGAACTTTTCTCTCTCAGTTTTAGCAAAGAGAGTTAATATCTCAAAGGCAACTCTCTATAACTATTTCACCTCAAAAGAAGAAATAATTAGTGAGATAATATCTTCAGGACACAAGGCCTTTATGAAGCAAGGTTTCTCTTTAAACTTAAATGGAAACGTTCAAGATGTTCTCCTCTCTGCAACTTCTCATTGGATTAATTTATTTTTAAAAGAAGAAAATAGAAGGTGGTTAAGAGTCATCTTCTCAACACACTTCGTAAACAATGAAAGTCAAAGTGAGTATAGGTTGATAACACTAATGCTCAATTCACAAGCAGAAGTTGTTATCTCATCATTTTCTCTTCCTCCACTCTACCATCATACTATTACAGAACTTTTTTCATCTCTATTACTAACTAGATTAGAGCTAGCATTAGAGGAAGAAGAGATACACTTGGAAGACGAAGTAAAGAGAATTAGTCACTTAATTAATTTGATAAAGGAAAAGAATTAACAATTATCTCGCCATCACTATTTAATATGCCATTCTCTTGAAGATATTTTTCAAGGATAGAAGCAGCAGAAAAACAGTATCCTGGACATGGACGACGAATATAGTAGTCACTATTTCTTTCTTCTGGAATTGGACTACTTTTACCCTTTAGGCCCAACAAGTCTCTACAAATTATACTTGAATTTTCTTTTTCAAAGAGAGAGGCAAAGTTTTGAATGTGAGAATATAACTTGGCTTTTTTCTCTCGCTCTTTTGCTTCATGATATCCATAAACTCTTCCAAGGATTAAGAATGCCCCGCTAACTGTTCCACAAACTTCTCTTAGTCTTCCCATACCACCACCAAAGGATGAAGAAGAATCTAAGATTAAGCTAAAATAATCCTTGGGAAAGAAATCTTTATAGGCCATCAAAACAGACTGGGTGCAGTTATAACCTTCAAGAAAAAAGTTATAGGCAGCCTCTCCTCTATTCATCTTTTACCTCAGTTATTATCTTTGCACACCCTATATCATGAACAAGAACTTTTTGATCAAGAATATATGCTTCTTTCGCATCTGTTCCGTGTTTAATAACTCTTATGGCACCATCTATTAATTTATCTATAAGAGAAGGAGCAACAGGAAGGCTTCCATGAGAAGGATATAATACGTCATATTGGCCTTTCCACTTTGAAATTCTTTTAAGACCTAACACATATGCGTGGATATCGCGCATTGGACCAAAAAGAAATATGTTGCCATCTTGAACAGTATCACCTGAGAAGATTACACCTTTTGACTTATCTAGAAGCATAATCGAGCCTGGAGTATGACCAGGAGTAAGCATAACCTCAAGTTCTCTCTCACCTAAATCTATTATGTCGCCATCATAGACAGGTTCAATTATGCCGACTTTTTTTTGTATTTTATAATAATTAATAGCTTCAGAAGGGTGCATCATAAAGGACGAAAACTCATCATTTCCTCCTATATGATCTATATCTGCATGAGTATTAAGTAGTTTTACAGGTAAATTACATATTTTTTCAGCTAAGGCTTTTACATATGGAACATTCATTCCACTATCTATTAACAAAGCTTTTTCTTTACCCTTTAAGAGAAAAAACCTAACACCATTATTCTCAATACTCCAAGTTTCATTATCTAATTTATTAATAAGAGGTTC
>DHMZ01000011.1 GCA_002406055.1 Spirochaetales bacterium UBA4629 | reverse complement strand
AGTCCTAAAAATGTCAAAGAAAAACGAAAAAGATTATTTACGACTAGATATCAGATTCATTGATAATGGTATAAGAAGACTTACCACATTTAAAAAGGCGAATGTCTCCATAGATTTCTCTTAACACTTCTTCTATTTTTTCGCATTTTTCCCCTTTTAGGTATATGCTTCTCTTTATCTTCTTATCTTTCATTGTGACGATTCTATCTGCATAGCGAATGGCATATTCAGGCGAATGCATTGTAAGTAAAACAGTCTTATCCATTTCTTTTGCTATTTTGCGTATAGTCTCTAGTAGCATTATTCTATTTTTATAATCTAGTGCACTCTCTGGTTCGTCCATTAGCATTATAGGAGAAGATTGGATTAGTGCACGAGCAAGAATACCAAGTTGCTTTTGGCCTTCACTTAGAGATGAGAAAAGCTCATTTGTTTTTTCCTCAAGAGATAGAGACTTAATTACACTTTTTGCTTCTTCCTCTTCTTTTTTTCCAACTCTAGATAATAGAGAAAGTGAAGAGTTGTAGCCCATAAGAACGATATCGAGAAGAGTAAGCCCTTCTGGAGACGATGGACGCTGAGCAATGTAAGAAATATTCTTAGCTTTTTCTTTTGATGATAAAGATGATATTTCTTTTCCTTTAACAATAATTGAACCTTTAAATGGCTTAAGTAGGCCAGCAATTGATTTAAGAAGAGTTGTTTTTCCCGAACCATTTAGACCAAGAAGGACAGTAACCTCTCCTTTGTTAAGAGAAAATGAGATATCGTCTAATATGGTTTTTTTGTCGTAGCCAACACTAAGATTTTTGATTTCTATTTCACTCATCTCTTTCTCCCTTTTTTCTTAGCATTAAAGCAATAAGAACAGGAAGTCCCATTATTGTTGTTAAAATTGAGATGGGAATTTCACTAGAGGAGATAGTTCTTGCGAGTATATCAGAAAGAACCAGCAAAAGAGCGCCTGTAATCATCGATAATACAAGATAAGATTTATTCTTTCTTTTTAAAACTAGGTAGGCAATATGTGGAGAGATAAGACCGATGAAAGATATTAATCCTGTAATAGAAACTATAGATGAAACAAGTAGTGTTGAAACAAAAAGTATTATCATTCTTATCACTTTTAAGTTAACGCCGAGAGAAAGAGCCTCATCGTCAGATAGTGATAACAATTGTATTTGCCTATTAAATATTAGAAGAATAACCATAGAGATAATAGAGAAGGGGGCAATATAGAGTAGCTTTGTGGCTGTAATAGACGAAAGGCTTCCCATTGTCCAGTATTCAATTGCAGCGAGCTCCGACTCGGAGTCTGCAAAGTATTTTAAAAGCATTATCCCTGTTTTTGCTGCAGATGAAATAACTATTCCGGCAAGAACATAAGTTGATGTATTACTCTCTTTTGTCCCTTTTACAAGTAAAAGAACGAGAAGAACAGATAAAAGAGCACCGATAAAGGCCCCCAATGCTGTAGGTATAATTGATGAAGAGAGAATAGTAATGAATACAGCTGCCCCAAGATTTGCGCCAGACGAGACACCGATAATATCTGGAGAGGCTAGTTGATTGTGAAATATTGTTTGATATATAGCTCCCGCGAGGCTTAGTCCTGCCCCTGAAATAAGCGCCATCAAAACTCGTGGGAGACGAAGGTTAAGAAAAACACTCTTTGTTAATGGCTTTACATTATTTGTGAAAATAAGGCTGAATATTTCCCTTGTACTAATCTGGTATTGACCGATTGCTAAAGAAACCACAGTTAGTACAAAGAGAAATATCAAAGAAATAAGTATTACAAATTGTGTCTTTTTTTTATCCATTAAATAGACGGTGTAAAACCGTAGAACCTCTCATAGAATTGTGTCATATCTGCATTAAACTGGTCCATAGAATATAGCTCTGGATGTATTGTTGCTGTCATCCACAATAGCCCAATAATTCCAGAAGGGACAGGACTATCCCATGCTTCTAGTCCAGTTGGCATTTGATAGACGTTACCAGTCTTAACAGCATTAATTTCAGAGAGCATCTTATCAGAAAGAATGTCATCTCTTGTGTAGCCAGGATTGTCTGTTGCAAAGTTATTTGTTGGAATAATGATGTAATCTGGATTCATCCTTATTAGCTCTTCGTAGCTAATCTCTTTCCAACTTGAGCCTTCAATTGAATCACCTGCATTTACTCCGCCTGCAGATTTAATCAAAGATGCTTGGTACATCTCCTTTGGTGCTGTAGTAAGATAACTAGATGTTCCACCTATATATACAACAGGTCTAGATTCAACATTTTTCGTCAACTCTTCGACGCTATCAAGTTTTTCCTTATAATAAGAAACAAGCTCTTCAGCTTCCTCCACATTTCCTGTTGCCCTTCCAAGGAGAGTGAACATATAGAGTATCTCTTCATGACTTTCTGGATTTACAACAAGTGTTGGAATGCCCATTTGTGTTAGCACATCAGCGTTATTCTTCTGTTTAATAGGTAGAATAACAAGATCAGGGTTTGTACTTAAACAAGTCTCCAAAGAGAAGTTCTTTGCACTTCCTACATCACTTAGCCCTATTAAGGAAGGAGATGCAGCCTTATAGATTGGACGCTGGTTAGATTTTGTTTCAATACCAACTATCTTCGAGTCAGCATCAATGGCAATTAAAGCTGATGATGAGATGTAGTAGCCTGAGACAATACGCTTTGGTTCTTCTTGAATTGTTACTTCTCTTCCTACCATATCCACAAGTGTTACTGGAAATAGAGAAGAATCTTTAGCAGTATCTTCGTTGTTAAGCATCTCATTTGCACCTTGAGCAAAAACAGAAGATAAAGCAAGGAGAACAATGACTAGAAATAAAGATAATCTTTTCATTTTTAACCTCATTATATTTTCTATAATATTATGGCTATTCATAAATAATTTCAATCAGTACAAAAAAAATGATATTTCTAGCCAAGATTGGCTGACATTTTTTCAATTTTTTACGTTACATATATGGAGGTAAAAAATGAATCAATTGAATAATGTCATTTTGGAAGGAACATTAATTAATGATCCAGAGGTTGTAGCAACAAGCTCTATAACCAAAAGTCGGCTTGTAAAATTCACTGTTGCTAACGACAGATATTACAAGGATTCAAATGGAAACAACAAACAAGAAACACTCTTTTTAGTTGTTCAATGTTGGGGAGAACTGGGAGAAAAGTGCCTAATGAGAATTCATAAAGGCATGATTGTCAGAACAGTTGGTAGATTAATGATGTGTCGTTGGGAGAACAAAAATGGTGAGAAGAAGAGTACTATTGAGATAGTTTGCTCGCATATTGAATATCGTTCGCCTAAGACCAAAGATGGCAAAATGGAGGTTATTGAGGACAATAAGAAAGAAAGTGATTTACTCGGAGAGACTACAGTTCTCTACGAATACTAATCTTGGCGTAATTTTTTCCCTTTAGCGCAGGTGAAGGCCTGCGCTATTATTTGATACAAAAAAGAAACAAAAAGAAAAAAAGACAAAAATAAATATTGACAATTGCTTACTGGGGGGGGGTATACTTCTGTATGCCTATTAAAAAAAGGGTTGTTTGAGTTTTTATTTTTGAAGTTCTTAGATTTCTTTCTTTTTTAATAGAATGCAAAGATTTACGTGGTAAATCATAGGGGAGGATATGGAAGATTTTTCCAAAGAAAACATTCTTGGTTATATTTCTAAAACTACATCAGGTCTTGGCTCAGAATTATCAAGTAAGAATGGGATAATCGAAAATTCAGATTGTTTGATAACTCTTAAAGAAGGAAAACAGCCTTTAAACTGCTTTGTTTAAAAGAAAATGTTATTTGGAGATTGGTCCTAGAGAGAGTAGATAAGTGAGCTAGATTAAATTCTCAAATTCTCCAATAGAATTCATGCTTTGCTAAAAATGAAAATCAAATATGAAGGTAAAAATAAAAATGGAAAACTATCGTAAAAAAGTAACAACGAAGATGATTAAAGATTATTTAGAGCAGAAATATCAAATTAGAATTTCGCATGATTGTTATATCTACGATGTTAAGGATAAACATAATCTACTAAAGGATAAAAACGGTAATGTCCGTCATAATTCAAATAGAAAAATCAAATGTCCAAAGTCATTAGAGCCGAAGATTGAAGATGCTTTTCGTCACTATGGCATGATTCTTTGATGAGGAGTTTTAGTCGTTATTTTATTTAATTATATATTGGAGGAAATATGAAAAAAAGTTTATTTATCTTTGTTCTGTTATGTATCAGTTCGCTATGTTTTGCACACTCTTTCATACGAGTTGATAATGTTGATGAATTTGGTGATCCAGATGGAACATATTATTACACTTTAAAATCCGATATGGATGGTACATTTAAAAATTCTAGTACTAGTGGAAAACTAAAGTGGAATATTCGAATCAACCAAAATGGTAGAAGTTTCATAATATTAAAAGAGAATGGTTTTGTTTCTGATGTAACAACATCATCTAGGAGTGGATATTATGTCGATACTGATTTGGAATACACAATCAAAATAAAGTCGCCGAACAACAGTATATATACTTATTATGGAAGTTTAGTGAAGGATACGGAACTTAAATATAATGCATTAGAAATATATACACCGGGGTGGCTATTTAATTCTTATGTTGATGTTAGAAGTAATTTTGCAGAATATGGCAAAGAAGGAAATGGACTAGTAAAAATATCGATATCTAGCGAATATGGTTCTTATTCGCTAGGTTCTCTTGATGTTACAGAATCTGAAAAATTCTTCTATGATGATACTCTGTATAAAGAAGGTTTAACTCTGATTGACTCTGGTGATTATGCTAGAGCAGTTGATGTTTTTGATGAAATGAAAAAGTTGAATCTGCTTTCTTATAATCATTATGATGTGGAAAAAGAAATGGAGAAATTGAGAATCAAAACTAAAAAATTTGAGGCAGGAGATCTGTTAGCTTTTGGAAAATACAATGACATTGATATAGAATGGCGTGTTTTAGACAAACAGAAAGATAAGGCTTTATTAATAAGTGATAAAGTTTTATTTAGTAAAGAATTTAGTGATAACGTTGAAAATACTACTTGGGAAAATTGCACATTAAGAAGCTATCTTAATAATGAATTCTATAATTCCGCATTTGAAAATGAGGATAGGAAACTTATTATAAAGAATAAGGTTATAAATTCAAACATAGAATCTGATGGAGCCGATGAGAAAAAATATACAGAAGACTATATTTTTTTGTTGAGTTACGAAGAATATAACAAGTATTTTTCTTCTGACATTGAATATGAATATAATCGTAATTCAGGATCTTCTTGGTGGTTGCGATCTCTGCCTCTGTCTTCTAGTTGGGATTGGGATTCTTCTAATAAAATTATGGTTGTCGTTGAATATACTAGTATTGGTAGTAGTAAACCTAGTAATAAAAATGGTGTTCGTCCTGCTTTATGGATTAATCTTTAACTCTTGTGACTTATACTGAATCTGCTCAAATCGTGAAACTTACAGTGATTTGAGGTTGGTGCCATTCCGCACTCATTGGAGTGTGAAATATATTGTTCGAGTATGAGCGATGAACATATAGTGAAGAGTCATAAATGATCTCTGCTATTTTACCATCTTGTGTTTTCAGTGAAGGATAGGGGCTGTTGCACGAATGAGAACAAAATCTCATGAGATATGCAGCCTCTTTTTTTAGTATGTTTGATATGGTGTAAAAAAAGGTAACACAAATTGCATTACTGCTCCCTAATGGGTAACAAATTTCTTATAAACCTTCAATTTTTCGGGTCAATATCTTTTTAGGTGGTATTTATAAGTAAAAGGTTTAGTAAGGAAGAATTTTATAGGAGAAAAATAAAGGGCGATTTCCTATAATTGAATTGAAACTAAAAAAAAGGAAACGCCCACTTGAATATTAACACGCCATCGCTCTTTATTGATAGTACTTCACTCAATTATTTAACACAGCCAGAAGTAGAATATGCTAAGGGTAGCAGAATAATCACATATGATTATACACTTTCCGATAGGATTACTAAGTGTCCCCATTGTGTTCATGAAGGGATTCATATACACAAGAGAAAAGAAACAGTACTTAAACATGCATCACTCTTTATAGACCATATACAACTAAGAGTTCATTACTACCAATATCGTTGTCCCATTTGTCATGGTATTACACTAGATTCTATTCCCTTTAGATGTGGTAGGTCTTCATACACTTATTACTTTAAAGCACAGATTCTTCGGCTATTAGAGGACTATGGAACCACAATGAAGAGGTGTGCTTCTCTTATGAGGGCAACACATAAACAAGTAAAGGACATAAAGAAGGAAGCCCTTATGCTTTTAGCTGGGGATTTAAAACCTACCCATTATTCGAAACATATTGTTATAGATGAGTTTTTACTAGAGCATCCACATCGTTACTGTACAATTGTCATTGATGCTGATACAGGAGAACTATTATATCTAGAGAAAGGAAAGAGCAAGGCACAAGTTGAAGGCTTCATTGAGTTTGTTGGCGATGAGTTTATGAAACATGTAGAAGCAGTAGTAATGGACATGAATAACACCTACTACAGTGCAATGTTAGCATCGGGGAATTATAACCACAAAACATCAGGAAATAGTAACCAAAAAGCGTCAGGTTAAAAAACCATAAAAATCAAAAAATACCAACCACAGATTAGTCTTACATAAGTTGGTATGGGTTAATTACCCAAAGAGAGAACGACGTTCTCCTTGCTCATCTTAATAATCTGTCTTTCCCTTCCACGGTAACTGTTTCCTGAAAAATGGAGACATAAAGCTTTATCCTCGAGCCTGTCGAGCAGACATTCTAGAGAGTCCTTGGATTCGAAGATTTCATCCCATTCGCTTAAATCTTTGTTTGTTGTAACCACAATGCTAGACTTTTCCTTGGAAGAAAAAGCATCAACAATCTGGAAGAGAACTTTTGTTTCTGCTTCGTTGAAGGTGTCATGGCCAATTTCATCAATTATCAGACAAACATAGTGGGACAGATTCTTCAATAACTTTGCAGTTGATCCAATTTTAAGAGCTGTTGCAATCTTGTTCTTAAGCTCATTCCCCTTGATGAAGTAGACAGTCATCCTTTCATCACAACATTTGTTACCAATGGCTTCAGCAATGTGAGTTTTGCCATTACCGGTGTTTCCAACCAAGATAACGTTCTTTCCTGCTTCTATAAAAGCAAGTGTTTTCAAGGATTTCAGAACTTCAATGCCATCGGCAGTTGTCTGCGAGGTGTCAAAAGTATCGAAAGTTTTCTCGTCGTGCTTTGGAAGCCTTGAAAGTCTTCTGATTGACTCAATTGCTATAGCTTGCTTTTTGTTCCTTACTTCAGAAAGAAAAGAGGTGATGTATTCAAGATTCTCATCAGAGACTTGACTTTTAATACACCAAGATGCAACTTCTTCAGGAGTAAGTTCAATCCTGAGTTCTTTCAGAATGGTTGTAATTTGAACAAACTTTGTTTCGCTTTCAATTGACATTGTTTCCCTCCTCCTTTTCATAGCAAATGCTAAAACGAGAGAAGCGGCTTTTTACTGATGCAGAAACTTGTCTCATTGCCACCTTTACAGGCATTGTTGGAAGTTCTTCTGGCTGTGTATTCTCCTCAGCTGTTGTCCATTGCCCAGGGCAGACTTTCGGTTTTATGCTCCAATCAACATCAAAAGTTGACAGAACGACACTTGCATTTTCATCCATGATGAATAGCTTGTCTCTCTTTCTCATGACTCTTGCTCTTCTTTTCACGTAAGAAAGAGGAACTCCGAATCTTCTTCCTTCATAGTTGACGAATCCTTCAAAGTCAATGCTTCTTAGCGGAGCCAAGTAAACCAATAAATCAGATATATCTTTAGTCAGACTTGGACAGTTTTCTGTCTCATGTTCATAAAGTGGAATGCAATCACGCTCCTTGCTTAGCTTGCTATTAGCAATGTTGCACCATTCTAGAGCTTCCTTGTTAAGATCTGAAAGGTTAACAAATCTACGTCCTAGGATAAAGTTTTCTTTAACATATCTTACAAGACGTTCCACAGCGCCTTTAGTAAAAGGATGTGCTACTTTACAAAGCTTAGTATTGAAAGAAAATGTCTTCTGGAAAACATCGTAATCATGATTAAAAATTGGATTACCGAATGCATCTCTACCAATAATTACACTCTTCATGTTATCTGTAAGGACATATTTGGGTACTCCCATCACACTGAAGGCATGAAGTATGCCTATAAAGAGATTTTCTTGCTTTGCATTTGGAAAAAACTCAATGTAACGCATTCCACAGTGATGACATACCATCGCAAAGCATGCACACCTCCATATGTTTCCATGTTCATCTTCAACGTTGACAAATCCCCAATCCATTTGAAAACATTCACCTAGACCTGTCGTGTAGTACATGCCTCTAGATTTGTTTCTATCTTGAACAGTTATATTTCTTTCCGCTGGTACAAGACTGGTCTTATTCTCCTCAATATAAACTCTAAGTGTTGTTATGCTTCCCGAATAACCGACTTCATCAAGAGTTTTCTTAATGACAATGGCATTTGTTATGTTCTGCTTCAGAAAGTTGTCTACAATACCAGTAAAGCCAGAAAGCTTTGTACTGCCTTTTTTTCGGCCTCAAGTTTCTTCTGTTATCCAAACATAGCCATTCTTCTGCCATCGTCTCAACCGCTGACGAGAAAGACCAGTCTTTCTTTCCAATTTTGCAAGATCGGGCTTTATCCCTTTCTCCTTAAACAAATCCGCCGCTTGTGTTAAAATTTCCACAAAGGCATCTTCCTCATTCATAAATTCTCCTTTAACTAATCTGAGATTGGCTACATAGTTTTAAGAGATTTTGAAACGCGTGAAAATGCCTTTTCCTATTTTACTGTATTGTTCGCTTGTCTTAGTCATATATGACTTTTATGGATTCATGTACATATCTTGAGAGATATATTGAGACAATTGAGTATCTGTTGACATATGTATATGTGAACTAGTCTTGCCATTTATGTGCATGTATCATTTGGTAATACATTTCTTTCTGTTGTTCCAACTATATATAATGTGTAAGAAACATCATCTTTTCTTAGCATTTTCTGTCTAGTTAGTGGAAATTTGATTAAATGGTTCTTTTTTTCTGATGAAAATTGGTCGGGATTTCCCGATGAAAAATGGTTAGTTTATCCCGTTGCTAACAGTGCAATAAGTAATCTCTATCCACATATAGATTTAAACTACGATCCATTCCACCTTGTCTCTTGGTACCAAGAGAAGGTAATAAATGCTTTAAGAAAGGCTGAATACAAGCGCATTAAGAAAGAAGCAGAAGAAGCAAAGGAAGAAGGACGGAAAGAAGATGCCGCCGCTCTTATGAGGGAAGCTAAAAAGATATTTGACTCTAGATTCTTTCTTATGACTAGTCGTACTGTTCTTGAAGCAAGAGATAAGGC
>DHMZ01000014.1 GCA_002406055.1 Spirochaetales bacterium UBA4629 | reverse complement strand
TTTGATGAACTTGAAGAGTTAACAGGTGTAAAGGAAGCAACACTTGCTAATTATTTAGCACAAGAAGGTGTTATAACTACTTCATTTTCATCTGATCAATCTATCTACAAAGAAGGGCTATCTATTGCTCTCTCTTCTGCATTAAAGATGTTAAAGGAAGCAAAAGAAAGAGAAGGTGAAGGGACTAAGAAGGACTTAATAAAACTCGGCGAAAAGTTTAGCTCTTCTCTATCTGTTGCTCTATCACAACGCGCTTTAATGGAAGAATACTTTAAGAATGTTCTCCTTGAGAAATACGAAGAGCTACTTGGAACTAAAGGTAAAGATGATCCAAGGTTTTTAAGTGAAGTAGCTGCTTTACTTGTTAAGTATTCAATTAATGAAGAGTGCTCAAGACTTAAAGTTCATCTTGATCGATATAATGAACTACTCTCTCTTAATGAACCTGTTGGTAAGGAAATTGATTTTCTTTGCCAAGAGATGAATAGAGAGATAAATACAATGGCATCGAAAAGCCAGATGGTTGAGATTAACTTAGCTGTTGTGAAGATGAAAGATGCTTTAGAAGATATTAGGGAACAGGTGAGGAACATTGAATGAGGATTGCTATTTCAAGTAAATCTGGATGTGGTAATACAACTGTATCTACACTTCTAGCTAAGAAGCTTGGATACCCAATGGTAAACTTTACTTTTAGACAAATGGCAGAAGAGAGAGGAGTGGACTTTTGGACATTCTGCCAAATGGCTGAAAATGATTTGAATATAGATAGAGAGTTAGATAGAAGACAAGTTGAGATGGCAATGAAAGAAGAGAATTGTATTCTTGCATCTCGCTTGGCAATTTGGATGCTTGAAAAGGCAGATTTTAAAGTATATTTAACAGCTAGCGCTGAGACTAGAGCAAAGAGAATCCTTAAGAGAGAAGGTGGAAGCTTTAGTCAAAGATATAATGAGACAACACAGCGTGATAAAAATGATAGTAATCGTTATATGCAATGCTACGGAATAGATAACTCTAAGCCTGAAGAAGTTGCTGACTTAGTTATCGAGACAGATAATCTTACGCCTGAGGAAATTGTTAGTAAAATTTTGGAAAAAATTGAAGAAAAAAAGAAATAAATTAGTTATCATTCTCAATAAGAGGCAAAAATGAAGGGAACTAAGAAGGATAGTAACACAATATTGAGAAGGAACACTAAGCAGAAGGCGCTTGTTCTTGAAACTGTGCAAGAACATAGAGATCATCCAACTGCCGATATGATATATGTTGATGTAAGAAAAAAGAATAATAAAGTAAGTAAAGGCACTGTCTATAGAAACTTAAATGAGCTATCTCGCTTAGACAAAGTTAATCAACTTAAGGTTCCTGGTGCAGATAGATTCGACCTCAGAGTTGATAACCATTACCATATCCTTTGCACTAAGTGTGGTATTGTTGAGGATGTTAACATTGATTATTCTGACGCTCTTAATAGAGAAGCAGAGAAGGTTTCTGGATATATAGTCACAAAACACAGGACTCTTTTTGAAGGCATTTGCCCAAAGTGTCAGAATAAAGACTTGCAGTGATTCTTCTTTTTTTCTATTATAGAAGGGCTATTTATTTTTAAGGAGATATGGCTTTGAGTATTCCACTTAATGAATTAATTGATAAAGAGACTAATGTATATGAAATGACTTGTGTGGCCATCAAGGAAGCCAATATTTACTCTTCTACCGACATGAGAAAAGAGATTGAGAAGAGAGGCGATAAAGTTGTTTCAGTTGTTCTTACTCGTGCTCTTCATGATGAGATAGCATACGAAGGTGGAGAAAAAAATAAAAAAGAATAAGGCTGTTGTTTTATTTGGTCCAACAGCGGTAGGTAAAACAAAGCTTACAGAAGAGCTTTTTTCTACTGGCTACGAGATTATAAATGCAGACTCTATTCAAGTATATAAAGACTTAGATATAGCATCTGCTAAACCAGATAAAGAACTACAAAATCGTATTAAACATTATTTAGTAGATATCAGAGAGCCCTGGGAGCAATATACTTCTGGGGACTTTGTTAATGATACAAATTACCTTATTAATGATATAAATTCACGTTCTCTTACTCCTCTTATTACTGGGGGTACAGCATATTATTTTAAGATGCTATGCTATGGCTCTGCTCTAACTCCTAAATCTGACTCAGCTATAAGAGAAAAGGTTTCAGCACTTTTAAAAGATAACGGAGAAGATTGGATTCGTGAAGAATTAAAGAGGGTAGATTCTGTCTCTTCTTCACGTATCAACAAGAATGATATTTATCGCATAACACGGGCTCTTGAAGTGTATTACCAAACAGGAAAGCCACTCTCTTCATTTCCTCTTGCTAACACTCTTAGGGATGATGTCGACTTTATTCTTATAGGGTTAAAGAGAGACAAAAAAGAACTTGAAGAAAGAATAAACAAAAGAGTCGATATTATGTTCGAGAATGGTGCTATTGAGGAGATGAGAACTCTCCTTAATAGAGGAGCTAATTCTTCATGGCCAAGCATGGAAGCTATTGGCTACAAAGAATGGCTCGAAAGAATTAATAGTGGAGAGTACTCAATAAATCTTGTAAAGAATGATATAAAGCATAACTCAATCAAATATGCTAAGCGTCAGATGACCTTCTTTTCATCTTTTGCAGAAGCAAAATGGTTCCATCCTGAAGATATGAGTGGAATTAAGAATTACTTAGAGTCTCGCTTGTCGTTGTAAAAGGTATATAGAGCACATCTATTAGATTTTCATTAGCAAAATAAGAGTCTGTGCATGTCCACCAACCTCTGTTTGTCTTACTAAAGGTAAAGTATTCTTCTATATCATATACAAACGTCCTAGCAAATCCGTCACGTGTCTCATACTTTTCTTCTTCACCTTCATCTAATGCATATGGTGTATACCAAGTTAGGCTTGCTTTATACTTGTTTTCTTCTATCTCCTCAATACTATTGATGATTACACCATAAACAAAAGAGTTTTGATTTATCCTTACTTCTTTTCCACTAAGATAATCATTAATAGGAACAAGAGGCTCTCCACCTTCATATGCCGAGCGAGTCTTATTGGCAATAAAGAGCGTTAATACGTCATCGTATTGCGCTGCTTTCTTTTTAAAGCCTTCGTTGATTTCATTAGCATCCAATTCATTTTGCTGCTCAATTATGTATTCAATAATCTCTTTAGGCTCTAAATCCTTTGTAAGAGGTGCTCTAAATTGTTCATGAAGATAGTTTCCGATTAAATAAGAGACTATAGAAATAATAATTATGCTAACAATAATTATTGCTCCCTTTTCTCTCCAGAACTTACGTCTTTTACTCTTTTTTTCCTTAGATTCTTTTTCCTTAACAAACTCTGGGTTTGCTTCACTTTTTTCTTTGTCGAAAATTAGATCAGCATCGCTTCTATTTTCTTCTTTCCAATCAAGGTCTTTAGTGCTATCTAAAAACCATCCTAGAGGATACTCTGGACCATTATTTAAACAAAGAAGTCTCTGCTTCTTTGTTTTTAGATTTAAGCTGTTTTGAATAAATGAAATAAGAGCGCAATCTGAAGAGTGTGAATAGTAGTCTAGACAATATGGTTTAAATGATGATCCTCTTACCTCATCATATTCAAAAGGAAAAACACCGCTTACTGCATAGTACATAAGTTCAACTAGCTCTTGTGTTAAAGCAAAGCTCTCTTCTGTATCTCTTTTGATGAGGTTCTTTACCGCTTTATCCATCTCTAGTCTATCTCTAGAAAGAGTAAGAATCGATCCACAGTCTGGGGAGAGAAGAAGAATGTTTTTTCCGTTTTCTATGTATATTCTATATAAAGGAAATATTCCTGATGATAAATCTAGGAATTTTTTCTTTTGTGTCTTTAATCCAATCGCAATTTTTCTTATAAGAGAAAGCGCCCTGGAACGATACTTTGTTGCAATTAGCGTAATTGGTTCGAGCTCAACATCGTCAAAAAGAATGTACTGTCCATCCTTATCTTTGGTAATACCATGCCATAGAAATGGAACAATGTCGGTATCTGTAACAAGAATACAGTCTTCTCGTGTTGTTTGCAGAATAGAAGGTGGTATTTCATAGTTTTCTTGACCAAAACCTAAAGCAGTATACTCTTTATTATCAATTACAATTTTTTTAAACTTGCTCATCTTTTTTCCATAGCACACAATGAGAGGTTGTCTCATTGTCTGTTCCTCTGTTTTCTAGAATCCAATTTCCTTTTACAACTCTATTCAAGCTATCGACAAGACCTCCACCACAAAGCTTAATCTTGTTTTTATTCATTAAATCAAGGATAGAATCGCCATTTTTTAACGCTTTAATTGCTTCATTTTTATAGCTAAGTGCTTCTTCTACTTTATTACAAAGTGGAGAAAGATTTGTGGAGATGATAAATAGAGTAGATGAAGAAGAGTGCTTTTCTAAAAAGAGTGAAAGCTCTTTGCTCTCTTTCGCTGTCTTAATATCACCATAGATTATTGAAATAGGAGTAGAAGGAAGAATACTGTTTAAAATAGGAACAAGCATCTCTGCTGCTCCTTCTTCCTCTGCATAGTACTCACTTATCTTTGCACCTAAATTAACGATGTTGTACTCTTTGTTTGCTTCTCCTTCAAAGAAAGAATAGTTTTTATCACTCTCAACTCTAGATAAATGTAGAGGAGAAAGTATGATAACAGAAGAGTAGGAGCCACTAATGTGTGAGCAGCCTGAAGAAAGAAGCCTGGACGAAAGATGAAAGGCTTGATGAGGGAGAATAATAGCTCTTGCTCTTTCTTTTTTCTCTATAGGTTCAAGTTTCTCCATCATCTCTGAGGTATTTTCAGGGTAGAGTATTCCTTCATGGTATTTCTTTAGCATTTTATTTTCCTATTCAAGTAGTTTTCTTACTCTTTCTTCATCAAGAGTAACTGTTAAGTTCTTCTCTTGTGTTGGAATAATTAAGCCAAGCTTAGCTCCTTTTATTCTTTTAAGATACTTAACATATGTGTAGTATAAATCAGCTTTGTTGTTTTTTCTTGCCTTTGAAAAGAAAATAGCAAGATAGGCAGCATCCAAAAGAACAGGAAGAGGAACAGTTTTATCTTTTTGGGCTTTAATAATTACATATCCACCAGCAAAGTCTCTTGTATGGAGCCAAATATCACTACCACGAGTAGATGTTCGTAGTATTTGATCATTTTCCTTTGCGTTTCTTCCCACAATCAAAAGCCAATCATGTGATTTAACATAGAGTCCTGCTCGTCCTGGAATTAGTTTTTCTTCCTTTACTTTGTCTCCATTTACAGCTTTTTTGATTCTTTCAAATGGAGAAGATAGAAGAGAATTGTAGGCAGAAATGATTTCTTCTCTTTCTTTTATGCACTTTTCTTTTTCTCCTAGCGCAAGAGTATATGTTGTCTTATCTTTTCTGTAGCGCTCATATAGCTTGCTTAAGTTTTCAGTAGCACTTAATGTCTTATCTAAGCTTATAGTAACGTCCTTATCACTTTCCCAATCGTGAAGCGTAATGTTATCCATTCCCTTTTTGTAGAGATATAGTGAAGTCGAGAAAAGGTCTGCAGCCTTCTTTGTCTCTTCATAGTTTTCAGTCTTTTTGAGCCTTTCGTTAAGCTTTCGCTCTTTCTCTAAACTTTCAGCTATGCTCTTGTTTTTTCTTTCTTCAAGGATGCTTAAATATTCATCTCTCTTTTCTTCTTTATCGCTTTCACTCTCTCTTTCATCAATATATTCATTGAAAGTAGGAGTAGAGAAAGGACGAACAGAGTATGCCTTTCCCTCCTCTGTCTTTTCTTCAACTAGAAGTGTTTTTCCTTTTACTTCATCTCTTTTAGGGCGTCTAAAAAGCAATTCTAGAATAGTATTGTTACTATCTAAAACGATAATATTTGCTCCAGGACCAGAGTATAGACGAAAGAGCATTTTGTATTGCTCTTCGTGTCCCTGAAGAATTAAAAAGAATGCTCTATCATACTTAAGAGGAATAATATCAACAATTCTCTTTCCTCTTATATGTGCTTTCATATATTGAGTAAAGCGCTGCATAGATTGGCTCTTTTTTCTCATATGGTTTGTCATACAAACACGAGAATGGGGAGTCGCTATCTCAACATACATAAGCCAGCTTTTACTATTATTATTAAATAAGGAGAGAGTAAACGAATGAACGCTATGCTCAGTAATGTCTTGAATAAAACTATCTTTAAGTGGCATTTCACTTAGTAAGAGATCTAATTCCTTCCAATTAAGAGCCATTATTCATTTCCTTTATAGCTTTATCTATCTCTTCTAGAAGATAAAATGATCCACAGATAACTATAATATTACCTTCATTTGTATGCTCTAAAGTATAAGATAACGCTTTTTCTTTTTCTGTAAGTAAGACTATTTCTTTATTGGGAAAAAGAGAAGTGAAATCATTGTAGATTGCCTTTGGATTACTCTTTTTGCTTTCTCCAGTTGATGAAACAATTATGTGAGAAAAGAGAGGAATAAGATTTTTTCCCATAGTAACCCAATCTTTGTCAGTAGCAGCAGAAAAGATTAGGCTCTTTTCTCCATTAATATGTTCTATTTCCCTTGCTAGAATCTCAGTAGACGACGGCGTATGTGCACCATCAAATATCATAAGTCTGTTTTTTATTATTCTCTTCTCCATTCGGCCTGGAAGAGAGAAGAAAGGGGAAGAGGCTATATCGAAAATTTTGTTTTTGTCTAAGAGAGATAATTCATCGAGAATAAACAAGCTAAAGAAGCCATCTTTTCGTCTAATATCGTAAGAAGAAAAATTTGACTTTAAATATTTTGAATAGTCTTCATCTTTGTATATATATAGCTTAGATGAGCGTTCTTCTGCCTTCTTTTTAAATACATCAAGAACTTCTTTTGATTGGTCAAGAATAAAAGTAGGCGTCTCTCTTTTTATTATTCCTGCTTTCTCTCCACTTATTTGTGTAAGAGTCGACCCTAAGATTTTAGTATGTTCTTTCTCTATTGAAGTAATAATAGAAGCAATAGGAATAAGTGTGTTTGTAGCGTCTAATCTTCCACCAAGTCCTGTTTCTATTACGCCATATTTGCATCCAGTTTCTCTAAAAAGAATATAGCCATAGACTGTATATAATTCGAAAGTTGTTGGGCTAGGGGATCCTAACTCTGACGGAAGCGTGAAGTCCTCTAACCCCTTTTTCAAAACATCAAGAGAGTGTAGATATTCCTCATCGCTAAAAAAGGCTGACGCGTGTGTAAAACGCTCTCTAATATCATAAACATGAGGCGACATAAATAGTCCAGTTTTATAGCCCATGCTTTCAAGAAAAAAAGAAAGGAAAGTTGCTACCGTTCCTTTACCTTTGCTTCCTGCTATATGAAAAGAAATGAATTGGTTTTCTGGATGTCCAAGATGATCTAGAAGAAGTCTCATCCTCTCTAATCTATTCTCTCGAAGCGACACTGAAAGCGATGGAGTGTAAGATGAGAAGAAATCATCTAAAACCTTACTAATTGAGTTCATGTAGTGAATTTTAGTTAAAAATGGCTAAAAATGGTATGGTTAAAAATAGCTAGAGGTTGACAAATAGCTACTATAGAAGCGAAAATATATGTGATAACTTTACAGTGTTAATTTTTTTGTCAATAAAAAGAGGATGATTGATGTCATTTAAAGATAAGTATTGGAAAACCGTAGTCGACAAGTTTTATGCTTTTAAAGGGACTATGTATAATGGCGAATGGCCTACTTTGAGAGAGACTTTTGAGATAACTCAATACCGCTATCCTGATAATGAATGTTTTAAAACAATAACGCCAAATTTAGTTAGCTATACATACACAGAAGCTTTAAAAAAGATTAAGGAATTAGCTTATTACTTAGTAAAGAGTGGTGTAAAAAAGAATGATCATATTTGTGTAAGTGGCAAGAATAGTCCTGAGTGGGCAATTGTATATTTAGCTATACACTTTGCTGGAGCTATTATTGTTCCACTTGATTATGCATTACATCCAAATGAAATGGAAAAGATTCTTTCTTTTGGCGATGTGAATACTATATTCATGGATGATGATAAAATAGACTTAGTTGATCCAAATTCGACATTTATTAAAACTCGTTATTCTCTAGAATCTAATAAAAAGCACCAATATGCTCTTGATTTAATTGGAGAAGAGGTAACTCTTCCTCGACTAGAATGTGATGATGTAGCAGCAATCCTATTTACAAGTGGTACTACAGGAACTCCTAAAGGTGTAATGCTTAGTAGTTCTAATCTTATGAGTTCTACGTTATGCTGTCAGAGAATATTTGATGTTTTTCCCACAGATGTTTTCTATGCAATCCTTCCTATTCATCATGCATACACGATGACAGCAGTTTTCTTGGAAACAATATCTAGTGGTGCGTGTTGTGTTTTTGGAAAGAGACTTATTACACCTATTATGTTAAAAGAGCTTAAAGAGGGTGGAGTAACCATGTTTCTTGCCGTCCCTATGCTTTTTAATAAGCTACTTGCAGGTATAATGAATGGAGTAGAAAAGCAGGGAAAGTTCAAAGCTGGAATTATCCATCTACTTATGGGTTTTTCAGGCTTTGTAAAGAAGGTCTTTAAAGTTAATATTGGAAAAAAACTTTTTTCTAATCTTCTCTTAAAAAAAGTTAGTTTAGATAAGATGAGAATTTGTATCTGTGGAGGTGGCCCTCTCCCTGCTGAAACATTTAAAAAGTTCAATCAACTTGGCTTAGATTTTGTCCAAGGCTATGGATTAACTGAAACAGCTCCTGTTATAAATATTAATCCAAGTGAAGTATACATTGAAGATTCTGTCGGTATTCCAATTGATGGAGTAGAAGAAAAGATAGTCTCTCCTGATAGCGAAGGAAATGGTTTAATTTATGTTAAGGGCCCAGAAGTAATGAAAGGGTATTATAAAAACAAAGAAGCTACAGATGAGATCCTTTCAGAAGATGGATGGTTAAATACTGGAGATGTTGGTCATATTGGTAAAAATGGATACCTCTACCTGACAGGAAGAGCAAAGTCCATTATTGTCACAGAAGGTGGAAAGAATGTATTTCCTGAAGAGATTGAAGATAAATTTCAGCTCTATGATGAAATTGACCAATGCTGTATTATTCCTTACCTTATAGATAAGGAGTTAAAGAGTGAGGGAATAAGAATTGTAATTCATCCTTCTGATAAATATCTTGAGTCTCATTCATTAGATGAAGCTGCTAAGCATATGGAAGAGATTGTTGAGGAGGTAAATAGAGACTTGCAGAGCTATAAAAAGATATCTCTTACAACTGTAGTTGATACTCCTCTTCCTATGACGAGCACGAAAAAGATCAAACGATTCGAGGTCATTCGAATCTATAAAGATAAATAAAGAGAATTCTCTTTCCGCCCCTTCTTTCATCCCCCCAAAAAAGAGAAGGGGCTTTCTCTTTTATGACTCGAAGTCAGAACACTCCATCTATAATCCAAAAAGATTTAGATGGAGATGAATGGCGAGTTTTTTAAATAATAATATTTTTG
>DHMZ01000072.1 GCA_002406055.1 Spirochaetales bacterium UBA4629 | reverse complement strand
CATATAAACAACAAACAATAAGAGAAGTACGATACCAACCCAACGAGCAAAGAAGCCTGTTGTATATGCAATTAATGCATAGAAAATTGCACTAACAAAGAAGAATAATGTTGGAATACGAAGTGTACTTTTATCAACATCAGTTGGTCTTATAGCCACAGTTAAAGCAGCAATAAGAGACGTATTACATATTACGGATCCAATAGCATTTCCATAAGCTATCTCGCCATGTTCTGATAGTGCAGATGTAGCACTTACCATAACTTCAGGTAGCGTTGTTCCAATAGAAACAACAGTAGCTCCGATTAAAAGCTCTGGAATATGAAAACGCTTAGCGCATCCAGTTGCACCATCAACAAACCAATCTCCACCTTTTATCAAAAGAACTAGTCCAATACAGAACAACAAAATAGTTAAAAACACATTATCCTCTCTGAAGAGAAAAGATAATCTCCTTTTTCTTCTTCGACAATAGGTAGAGTGAATGTCTTTTTTTCACAAATATAGAGATTAATCGTTTTTTATTCTCTCCTATTCTATAAAAAAAGGAGAATTATTATGAAAAAACTATTGGTCTTTGTAGGCATATTATTTATGCTTTCTACCACTATTTATGCAACGGACGTTTTCTTTTCTGCAAATGATTTGGAACCAATATCATTAAGCGAAAAGACAAATTATGACGGCTTTACTATCAATGCAACATCAGACAAGCCTATTGCAATCCAAGAGATGGATGAGAGAGAAGCTGAAGATGGAGAGATCTTTAATAACAGAATTAAACTTGGTGGAAGTGGAAATAAAGACAAGCTAAGTATAACATTCAAGTTAAAGAAAGGTGACAAGGTTACCGTCTATCTTAATTCAACAAGCAAAACAGATGAGAGAGTTTTAAATGTTATGTCATCATCTTCAAATGATGTACTCTTTTCACTTCCCGCACCTCCTGCAACATCACTAATGGAAGCAGGAATTGCAAGCTTTAGTGCAAATGAAGATGGAACCTACACAATTTGTTCTGCTAAAAGTGGAATCTATATCTACGCTATAAAAATTGAGTAAGTGATATGAAAAGACTTTCTTTCTTCTTATTTTTATTTTTACTAACATTCTCAGTTTTTGCTTCATTTAATTGGCAAGAGGATTATAAAGAGCCTTATGTTGTTTCTATAGTGCCAAAGGAAGACACAAATGAAATTACTGTAGTCATTAATGGTGTAACAGGTCCAAAAGGTGCAGACAAAATATTAGTAGAACTACTTGATGGAACAAAAGTAATTGAGAAAAAAACATTAGGACGTTCAAAAAAAGAAGAAAGAAAGCTAACCTTTTCTCTTGACCATAGTGGAGATTACATCATAACCCTTTTGGCAACACGAAAAGATGAAGAAAAGGAATATGAAAATAACCATTCTTTTTCATATATACTTCCTTTAGTGCCACCAAGTGTTAATGCATTTAATGAAGGAAATAACACACTTACTATCTCTTTCGATACTGTAAAGGAAGCTGAGAATTACACCATTAGAATATATGACTATATTACTAATGAAATTGTCACTGAAGAGACAACAGCTCTCAATAAGCTCTCTTTTTCTTCTCTGCAAGAAGACAAAAGCTACCTAATAGAAGTAAGTGCAAACCGCAAAGGAGAAAGTGTCAAATCTCCTCTTTTGAAAAAAACAGTAAGAGCACTACGGGATAGAGAGTGGAATTTCTCTTACTTTGGACAAAGCACAAAAGAGAGTTTAAATCACTACGAAATACTCGATAGTGATAATCTCAAAATAAAGCTTTATGCTGGCTCAAGAACAGAACAGGGAGGTAAATTTACATCTCTACATGATGGCCTTTCATTTTACTATACAAAAATTGATAGTAAGAGAGAGAACTTTGTTATTTCTTGCAAAATAACTGTTGATTGGATAAACCCAACTCCTGACGGTCAAGAAGGCTTCGCTTTAATTGCAATGGATAGTCTTGGCGAGGATGGAGTAAGCAACAAGAACCACTACACTAATAGTGTTTCTTTAATTGCTACAAAACTAGAAGAAACTATTAATGGCGTTAAGTACTCAAGTAAAGATACTCTTGGTACTAGATTTGTTACTAATATTACGCAGAATACACTTAGCAGTGGAGACAGCACTATAAGTGAAGAAGCAAAAACTGAATATCATGCATTCTCATTTGACAAGGATTGTCTTGTTAAGAGTGGCGACGAATATTATTTAACTCTGAAAAAGGATAATACTGGCTATCACTGTTTCTATACTGTTCCTGAAGAAAATAGAGAATGGATTATTAATGAAGAAGGCGAATATGTAAGAAAGGAGTATCCTTCATCTTTTACTCTTTTTGGCCCAGAAAAACTCTTAGAACTTGATAAAGATTATGTTTATGTTGGCTTTGCTGCTGCTAGATGGTGTGAAATAACTGTTTCTGATATATCTTTGACAATAACAAACCCAGAAGAGGATCCTCCTAGAGAAGAGGAAAAGCCTACACTTATTCCACTCTCGACTTCCATTGGCTCTCCTTCTGGCTTTTGGAGCAAAAGCTATCCTTTCTCTTTTACATCTAATTCAGATGGAAGCCTATCGGTAAAAGAATCAGGAACAGATCACTACTATATTAAGAATCAAGAAATAAAAGCAAACGAAGAATACAAAGAGTCTATCACTCTTCTCTCTTCTTCTAATGACCTATTTATTTCCTTTAAGCCAAACGAAAGCTACAGGCCAAACTTAAAGGAAAGAATTGCCCAGTACAACGAAGAAAAAGGAATCTATGAGGAAAGCTATAAAGAGCTAAGCTTTTATAAGAATGTCCAGGTACGAGAGATTAAGGGAGAAAATATCTACACTTCTCCAAAGGGTTTTGGTTTTAATGAGGGAACAAAGGACTCTCCATTAAATCTGGAATCTGCACTTTTATTTGCAAAACCAGGTCAAACTATACTCCTAGAAGGTGGAGTATATAATATAGGGAAACAACTCATCATTGAAAGAGGAAATGATGGTGAGGAGAACAGTGCTAAAACTTTAAAAAGTGTCGACGGAGAAAGAGCTATCCTTCGCTTTAGCAAAAGCGCAGATAAAGGTGGGCTTGTTATTTGGGGAAACTACTGGAATGTTGAAAATGTTGATATCACTAATACTCCCGATGGCTCAAAAGGACTTCAGGTTGCTGGTTCTTTTAATACAATTAGCTTTGTTAACGCATATAACTGTGGAGATACCGGTATTCAAATTAGTGGTTCAAGTTTAAACTCCCCTTCTTTATGGCCACACGATAATACAGTTCAGTATTGCATCTCCCATGACAATTCAGATTTAGCCCAGAACAATGCTGATGGTTTTGCTGCAAAACTAACAGTAGGAGAAAACAATCTCTTCTCTTACTGTATTTCCTATTCAAATATTGATGATGGATGGGATTTGTATTCAAAGATGGAAACAGGTCCTATTGGACGAGTTACAATTAAAAATTGTATTGCATATGCAAATGGAAGATTAAGTAATGGGGAAGGTAGTGGGGATGGTAATGGCTTTAAGCTTGGTGGAGATGGCATTAGTGTTAACCATACTATTGAAAATTCAATTAGCTTTAATAATTCAACTAATGGATTAACATCAAACTCTAATCCTTCTTTAACAATTATTAATTGCACACTCTATAACAATGGCAATAGAAACCTCACCCTATATGGTAAAGGAAATGGAGAAAGAGACTACACTGTTGAAAACCTCTTATCCATCTCAGGTACACTCTCAGATGATATTAAAGAGCAAACAACACTTATAAGTCCAAATAATTTCTTCTCAAACGGAAACGTTGGTGTTAATAGCGAGGGAGAGAGGTTTGGTGAAGATATTTTTCGCTCTATAGACACAACTAAGATTAACTTATCATTTGAAAACGGAAAGATTAATACTCATGGGCTTTTAGAACAAGACACAGAATATGGAGCTCACTTATAAGTCTATTCTAAAAAAAAGAAGTTCTCATAGAAAAACTATGGGGACTTCTTACATTAAATAAGATTTTTACTGTTATAGTGATTCCATCCACTTTTTCTTCCTAAAAATCCTTATCACCATGATTAATCTTACTACTTCTTCTAAGGAAAGGAAAAAATAGACCCAATAGAGTGGAAGAGAAAAGACTCTAGAGGTAATAAGGGCCAATGGAACTCCAAATCCCCATGTTCCTATTAAATCGACATACATAGATAAATCTGTTCGACCACCACTACGTATTATTCCGCCACCAATGACCATATTTAGAACCTTAACAGGCGCAATTAAGCCATAAACAAGAAGTGTTTTATATGTAATCTCTACAACATTAGGCTCAACGTTATATAGAGAAATGTATGGCTTACGAATAACAATTATGATAAAAGAAAGAGCTATGCTAATAACAAGGGAAGTGAGAATTACGCTCTTAGAGTTGTTATAGGCTTTCTCAAAATCTTTTTTTCCTAGTTCCTTTCCTATTAGAATTCCTGACGCTTGACTTAATCCTGTTAATGAGCCAATAAAAAGTGATTGTATTGGACCTGTTAAACCATAAGAAGCAGCACTATCTCGTCCTAGATGGCCATAGACAGATGCATAGACATTTTCGCCCAATCCCCAGAAAAATTCACAAAATAAAATCGGAAGAAGAATTTTCATAAATGACTTCATATATTTTGAGTAACAAGCTTTTTCCTCATTTTTAGCTAGAATCTTTATTGATGGTAAGAAGACTAAAATAAAGCTCATTATTTGGCTAATCAGCGTAGCTATTGCAGCACCTTCTATTCCTAATTTCTCTACATAGATAAGGTAATAATTCAAACCACTGTTAATTAAAGCTGCAATAAAAGATGAATAGAGAGGGAATAATGCCCTTTCATAGCATCTTAAGAGAGTCGAGAGAAGAAGAGACAAGCCTTGAAAGAAGAATCCTGGTGCTATTATTTTCAGATATTTAGATGCTTCAATAATTGTAGTCGTATCTGAGGTATATAGCTTCATGACACACATAGGAAAGAAAAGAGAAGGAACAATAAAAAGTAAAATTACAATAGAAAGAAAGATTAGTGTTATGTTAAACGAGCTTTTCTCCCCCTCTCTATTTTTCTTTCCAATGTATTGGCTAATCATTATTCCGCTAACAGAAATGATCGCTGAAATAATCACTGAAAAAAATGACGCAAATTTTCCACCAAGAGTTGTGGCTGCAACAACAGTTGAACCAAGACTTCCGAGCATAAGCGTATCTACAACAGAAAAAGACGAAGCAAGAAGGCTTTGAAATGTTATCGGAAGAGCTACCTTTACTAATGACTTTTTAAAATTAGAATCCATTTTTGTTCTCCATACATATGATAGCCGTATGAAGAGGAATTCTCAAAGGTTAATCGCATAACCTTTTAACAGTCAGTCCCTCTTTTAACTGAGTACCTATTTTTATAATGCTTTGAATACTCTCATTTTTAATCATAGTTTTTATTGCATAAATTGTCTTCTTTGCTCTCTCTTCATAGTTTTGCTTTATTGTAGTTAGCCCCTCGATATCTGCCATAAGAGTGCCATCAAAACCAATGACAGAAATAAAGGAAGGGACAGAAAAACCCTGAGTCGAGAGGAATGAAATAAAATCGAGAGCGTAGAAATCCGAAAGACAAAAAACACCAGTGAATGAATTTATATAATCTAAACGTTCTTTGTACTCATTCCATCTTGTATCTTTATCTAGTGAAACTAGTAATAATTGCGAAGAAGGAAGAATATACTTTAAGCCACTAATTCTATCTCCATCCATTCTTTCATTATTATCAGAGATGATGAGAATCCTCTTATGGCCCATCTCTTTATAATATTGCCCTACTTTCTTTCCGGCTTCATAGTCATCTAATATTAGTGATACTACCCCACTATTTTGACTTACAGTTATTCCATCATAGACAACAAAAGGTATTCTTGTTTTGTTTCGTAGAGCGGAGTAATCATCATCACAAAAGCCTATTAAGACAAGTGCTTCCATATTCCACATAGATGAAAACTCCGGAACAGATAGAATATTTGATGTGGTTTTAATCATTAGAAAATAGTTTTCTTTATCACTTTCTATACTGAGTGCATTTAAGCATGAGGAGATAAATCCATCCTCTAAAACTCTATTATGATACTTTTTATGATTATTAATTATTACCCCAATTATTCTAGAAGAATTTCTGCCAAGTAGAATTGCAGCCATAGATGGAATGTAATTATTTTTCTCCAAAGCTTTCTCTACTTTCTCAATAACACTTTGTGATACTTTATTCTTCTTACCATGTAATACATTGCTAACAGTTGCAGTACTGACACCAACTTCTTCAGCAATATCTCTTATAGTTACTCTATATTCGCTACTCATGTTATTATTTTAATAATAATACAAAAACAGAAAATATGTTTTCAAAGCAAAGAATAAAAACCATATTACTTCATAATTGAATTATCGTGACTTCTCGCTAATACTTCTTAAAAGATCAATCTATCGCTTTTTATTTGTTTCTTCATCACTATTAACGTATATGTAGTCGCAATAGTTGTACTTTGGATTCTCATCTACTCTTTTTTTCATTTGCCAATAGATATCATCTCTAAGTTTTTTTATTCTTTCTCTTTTATCTAAAGAGCTATCTGAATAAAAAGGACCATCTATATATGTTACAACTTTAGGTCTTTTGATTAATGGAAGATATCTCTTCTTATATATGCTAGTAAATGTATAGCAAGGAACGTTAGACTCAACAGGATAATGGAAAGATTCAGTTCCAAAGTTTCTTATGTCTGTATAGTAAGGCCAGATATGAGCTTCTGGATATATAGCTATAACACGTCTTTTTTCTATAAGTTTATTTATACTTTCTCTATAATTCTTCATCCCACAAAAAGAAGAAGGAAGAGGGACAGCTCCAAGCATTTTAACAATTGTCTTTAAACCAGTAATAGATACCGCATCTGCATTAACAATTATATGAGCTTTTTTAGGAAAAGAGATAATAGAAGGATTATAAGCATCAAGAAGATAATTAGTGTGATTACCATAGATAAAGTAGCCCTTTCCTTTTGCTTCTTTTAATACTTTTTTATTCTTGTACCTTATCAAATAACCACTCTTCAGCATAATTAAGATTATTGGAAATGCGATAGTTCTTATGATTGTTTCACCACACTTGTAAGGGAGAGAATTATCTATGTACTTATAGGTACTTGGTAGCACTACTCTATTTATATTTGTTGAGGCAAAATCATCGTTTTTTTCATCATGATAGTAATATGTTTTCTTCATTTTTTATTCTTTTCAATCGTCTCAACTAGCATCCTTCGCATTTGTTTCATACATTCATCATGGTTATATATAAGAGAAGAGCTTATATACTTACTTGACATTTTCTTTCTTTCTTCATCATGCTCTATCCAATAATCAATTCTTGCTGCTAGGTCTTTCGGATCATTAGAGCGAAAGAGATTTCTCTCATCAAGAGCAAAATTCTTTGTTGCAGAACGAGGAGATGAGGAAATAAGTGGAACTAAGCCACAGCTTATTGCCTCTAAACACGATATAGCTTCAATTTCGATAGTTGAAGGATGGCAATATAAATCGGAATAATTAATTACATCTACAAGTTCTGTTCTAGAAAAGAAAGCCATAATAGGCATATTTATCTTTTTCTTTTTTGAAAGCTTTTTTATTCTCTCTTCTTCAGGCCCTTGGCCAGCAAGTACTAGTTGAATTTTATCTTTGTGTTT
Source organism: Spirochaetales bacterium UBA4629 (assembly GCA_002406055.1). GTDB lineage: Bacteria > Spirochaetota > Spirochaetia > Sphaerochaetales > Sphaerochaetaceae > Ornithospirochaeta. The sequence goes on along the minus strand of DHMZ01000072.1, from coordinate 3,389 downwards.
ACTTAAAGCTGTTGCTTTGATCAAAACTGAATGAGATTTTTCTTTGGAATACCTACCTATGAAAAGAATAACAAACTTATTCTTAATAGCATTAGGTTTTTCAGTCTTTCTAGGAACAAATGACTTGTTTACTCCATTAGAAATAACATAGCCATTAGTTTTCTTTTTGACTGTTGATTCAAAAAGATCTCTAATGAACTCAGTCGGGTAATGAATAGAATCAACATAGCGATAAAGGTGGTTATAAAAAAACTTATATGTCATCCAATTAACTAGACCTATATTCATCATTCCAATATGTGATGTAAAATTCTCAGCCTGCACATGAAAACCTGCACTAACTGGCTTATTGAGTTTTTTTGCAATCTTTACTGCTCTTTGTCCCAAAGAAAATGGCATCATGATATGCACTATATCTGCATCCTTGATAGCCTCATAGATAACCTTTTTATCTGCTTTAGCAAGACTAACATTATTTTTTTCAACAATTTTATTTATTAATGGACCTAAATTATAGACTCCAACAACATAGTATCCATCTTCATTTTTCTTATCTTGATCACAACAAACAACATTTACTCTATCCCCATTTTCTCTTAGAGATCTCAAGAGATTCATACACGCTATCGTCGTTCCATTATTTTCGTTGCCGAGCACATCGGCAATAAGTGCTACTGTCATTTTTTCAATCCCATCCAATTATTGAAGGAGAAAGAAAACAAATCAACTAGCAATCTTTATTATAAGTACGAAATAACCAAAAGAATTGGAAGAATGACTAGCTAATAATAATTTCTTACTATGCCTTATAGCTAACTAGTTAATTGAGTTATTTATCTCTTTTTTGAAAGATAATTTCTAATAATATTTAATTTTATTATGTTACTACTTGTAATAACACTTTAATATGAATAAACTTTTTTCATTCTTTGGAGGGACTATGGATTACATTGCTACTGTTTCATCTCCTATGCTCTATTTAATTGTTGGGGGTGTACTTTTATTTATCGCTCTAGGTTGTCTTGTTTTTATAGTAAAAAGCTATAAAGCTGGCGTAAAAATAGGAATGGAGAAAAACCTATTAAACAAGACAATTACATCATCGGCTCTATTCACTATTCTTCCATCAATTTCCATTTTGTTAGGAGTAATTGCACTATCAGGAAGTTTGGGTGTTCCTGTATCGTGGCTTCGCTTAAGTGTTGTTGGAAACCTTTCATATGAAGCTATTGCAGCAGAAGCTGCAACACAAGCTATGGGACTTACTTTAGATAGTGCAATTCTTACCCCTCGTTCTCTTGTTACAATACTTGCAGTAATGACATGTGGAATATCTGGTGGAGTAATCTGTATTATCTTTCTCTGTCCCTGGTACTCGAGAAAATGCAATAAACTTTTAACTAAAACCAATAATGAAAGAAAAGGGAAAAGCTTTGCTGATTGGGCAATGATTAGTATGTTTATTGGATTTTGTGGAACCTTTATAGGTTCTTATATAGCACAATCTGTTAGAGCTATATCATTTGTGCCACTTCGAACCGCTCTCATTGCGGCTTTAGTAATGAAGATTTCTTTGCTCCTTGAAAAAAGAGGACACAAGTGGCTTGAAAACTTCTCTCTTTCTCTCTCAATGCTGATTGCAATGGCTAGTGCCGTAATTCTTAAATAGGAGGACTATATGGATAAATATGATTATTCTGAATTTGAAAAGTCTATTCATCGTTATGGTATAGCACTCAATGCTATAGGACTTGGTTTATTACTGCTCCTTCCTTTTGTTTTTTCAATTATTCTCAAAACATCTATTGATTGGAAGGGCTTTACAAATGGCTTTATTAGAATCGGTATTACTTATATTCCTATTGCAATAGTAGAGTTTTTAATCTATGTGCCGATTCTAGGAGCTGGTGCCTCATACTTATCATTTATTACTGGAAACATAATAAATATGAAATTGCCATGTGCTTATTCATCTAGAGAAATAGCAGGAACACAGGTAGGAACAAGGGAAGATGGGATTGTTACAACTCTTTCAGTTGCCGTATCTTCTCTTGTCACAATGCTTGTAATCTTTATAGGAGTACTTTTACTTATACCTCTTACGCCAATTATTAATAATCCGACCTTAAAGCCTGCTTTTGACAATCTCTTACCATCTCTTTTTGGGGCATTAGGACTTCAATACTTCTCTAAAAGTTGGAAGCTTTCTGTTATCCCAATTCTCTTTATGACGATAATCTGTTCGCTTTTTCCTCAATTAATAAGCCAAACAACTATTTTAATGGTTGTTGTAGGAGCAATGTCTATTGGACTAAGCTTTCTTATGTATAAAAAAGGAATTCTAAAGGAGAATTAAAAATGAATGATGATATGTACTATGCAAAAAAACTCTCTGAAATGATTAAGGTAGAGACAGTTTCTGAAGTAAATAATCCAAACACAGAGAAATTTGATAGGTTTCATGAAAAGCTTAAAGAGCTTTTCCCTTTAGTTTTTTCCCGTCTCACTGTTACCTACATTGACTCTTCTCTTCTTATAAAATGGGAAGGAAAAGGAAAAGAAAAACCTATTTTATTTATGAGTCATCAAGACACAGTTAGTGCTTCTGGAGATTGGCAAGAGCCTCCTTTTTCAGGTCTAATAAAAGACGGAAGAATTTGGGGACGTGGTACTGTTGATACCAAAGGTTCTTTAATGTGTATTTTCCAAAGCTTTGAAGAACTTTTAGAAGAAGGCTATACACCACATAGAGACTTATATATAGCATCTTCCTCAACAGAAGAGATTGCAGGTTCTGGTGCACCAAAAACCGTTGAGTATTTAAAGCAAAATGGAGTTGAGCTTGAATTCTTGATGGATGAAGGTGGAATGATTGTTGATGAACCAATGCCTGGAGTAAAGGGGCGCTTTGCAATGATTGGTACTGTTGAAAAAGGAACAGGAAACATTGTTGTAAGTGCTTCTTCTACAGGTGGCCATGCATCTGCTCCGGGAAAGAATACAGCGCTTGTAAGGATAGCAAAGTTTATTTGCGATATAGAAAAGCATAATCCAAATATAATCAAATTCAGTCCTACCCTATTAGAAATGTTTAAGAGGTTAGGAAAAAATACAAGTGGTGCACTTGGATTCTTTATGAGACATGCAAAAGCTTTAAGTCCTATATTGAAGAGAATTCTTCCTTCTGTTTCTCCAAAGGCTGCCGCTATGGTGCGTACTACTATGGCATTCACAATGTGTGGTGGTTCAAATGGCAAGAATGTTCTTCCTGAAAGGGCTTGGGTTAATATTAATACTAGATTTATTGAACACCAAGGTGTTGAAAAAACAAAAAGAATTCTAGAGCCATATTTGAAAAAATATAACCTAAGCGCTGACTATTCAGGCTG
>DHMZ01000085.1 GCA_002406055.1 Spirochaetales bacterium UBA4629 | reverse complement strand
GCTTGATATGATTTATTTGTGTTAAACTCCCTTACCTGTAAGACATTAAAGAGAAGGAGGCTAGCTAATGCTCATCGTTTTACCCACAAGTTATACTCGAAGAGCCCAAATATCAATTAGAGAGCCTCAGAATACCACTATAGAAAACTCACCTTTTGTAACAGAAGGGTTTATTCTTTCTGCTACTAACATCATAAAGCGCTCTACAAAAATGATAACTAAGTAGTTAATTTCCAAAAAGTGTTTTTAACTCTTGAAAAGCAGTTTAAAAAAAATAATCAGCTGAATTATTTGTATGTAAACAAATTATCTCTCTTCAGCTGATTGTGTTTATATAACTTATATTTTCGTTTATCTTCTACTTTATCTTTTACTATGATGAAAATGAATCTAGGAACTTTCGTGTTCTTTCAATCTCTGGAGCACCAAATAGCTTATCTGGAGTACCCTCTTCAACAATCACTCCATTGTCCATGAATATTGCATAGTCTGATATCCCTTTGGCAAAATTCATCTCGTGCGTGACAACAACCATGGTCATATCGTCTTCAGCTAAGGCCCTTATTACTCTCAAGATTTCACGAGTAAGTTCAGGGTCAAGTGCACTTGTAGGCTCATCAAAGAACAGCACTTCTGGGTCGAGGGCAAGAGCACGTGCTATTGAGACTCTCTGTTTCTGCCCTCCCGATAGCTCAGATGGATATGATTTAGCCTTATCCTCAAGGCCCATGCGTCTAAGTAGACTCATGGCTTTTTCTTCAGCACTTTTCTTGTCCATCTTTAATACTGCAATCTCAGCTTCTGTAACATTCCTCAGAACAGAAAAGTGCGGAAAGAGATTAAAGTTCTGAAATACAAGTCCAGTTCTAAGGCCAATTCTTTGTCTAACTTTTTCTTTTTTATATACAGCAACACCATTTCTATCTTCAAAGAGAGTCTCTCCGGCGATTTCAAGAGTACCACCATCAGCATTCTCTAGCTGTGTAATAATCCTTAAGAGCGTACTTTTTCCAGATCCTGAAGGACCTATTACAGATAGAACATCTCCCTTATTGAGTGAGAATGAAATATCCTTCAATATCTCATTCTCACCAAAGCTTTTTCTTATGCCTGTGGCTTTGATCATACTCTCCATCACACCTCTCCTCTAATTATAGTAGCTAAGCTTTTTCTCAATAAGAGCAAAGATCTTTGAAACAATGTAGTTCATAACAAAATAGAATGCCCCTGCCAAAAAGATAGGCATTGTCGAGAAGATTCTCGAGGAGGATGTCTGAGCAACTCTAAAGAGCTCAATTACACCAATAGTGGAAGCAAGAGCTGTATCTTTGACAAGAGTGATTACCTCATTAGCAAGAGATGGCATTATATTCTTCATGACTTGAGGCAGTATTATGTGAAAGAAGGTGTATGGCTTTGAAAAGCCTAACACCTTGCTTGCTTCATATTGTCCCTTATCTATAGATTGGAGTCCTGAGCGATATATTTCGGCAAAATATGCACTGTAGTTTATTGCAAATGCTACTATTGCAGCCGTAAAACGCTGGAATGAAAATCCGAAGATATAGTAAGGCGCAAAATAAAAGAATATCAGCTGCAGAATAAGAGGCGTTCCTCTCATTATCTGGATATATAAATCCACGATAAACGATAGGGGCTTGAACTTACTCATCTTTCCTTTGCAAACAACAAAGCCAAAAGGAAGAGAGAATACAAGAGTTAGCACAAATACTTTAAATGAGACAAATGTGCCATCCAATAACTGCAGCAGAAGTTTTCCCATCTTATTTTCCTACAACTGTGATATCAGCACCGAACCACTTTGTTGCAATAGCACCAAGTGTTCCGTCCTTAGCCATATCTTCTAATGCACTCTGAACAGCGTCCCTTAGCGCGATATCACCTTTTCTAAATCCAATACCATATTCTTCGTTAGATAGTCCTTCGTCCAAAATCTTGAATATGCCCTTTCCAGACCTTGCGATATTATCATTTGCAACTAGTAAGTCCATGATAACGGCATCTACTCCACCGATTTCCAAATCCATCAATGCTGTAAGATTATCCTTGAATTCAACAATCTCCTTGATACTCTCCTTAAAGCCTTCAGTATCCTCAATTGCATCCTCTGCAGAAGAACCTGCTTGAACACCAATTACCTTACCTTTGAGGTCAGCAAGCGTTGAATATCCAGAAGAAATCCTTACAACAGCAACTTGAGCATTGTCGACATAAGGCTCTGAGAAAGTCATTGCCTCTAAGCGTTCTGGTGTGATTGTAAAGCCATTCCAAATGCAATCTATATTGCCTGTAGCAAGCTCTTGTTCTTTTGCACTCCAATCAATTGGTTGTGCAACAAGCTTTACTCCTAGGCGCTTTGCAACTTCTGTCGCAGTATCTATATCGAAACCGACGATCTCTCCATTTTCGTCCCTGTAGCCCATTGGAGGAAATGAGTCATCAAGACCTAAAACAAACACTCCTTTGTCCAATACATTCTGTAGTGAATTATCAACACCAGAGTTTTCCTTTGAACCATTTGCAAATAGAGCAACAGATGCAAAAAAAACAAGCATAATTGTAACGATTTTCTTCATAGTGCTTCTCCTATTGCGCAAAGTATAGAACTTTTGTCTATACATGAAAAGTGTATATCTATGCAATTTTTTGTATATATAACAGAAGTTTAAAAATCAAACAATAATACTATGTGACTATATTTTCCTTGCAAAAGTTCCGAAAGAGGCTTCTAGCTTCCTTTCTATACTCTGATCTCTGATTTTTTGCTCAATGATTGTCAAAAGCATAGCTAATAGTTCCTCACTCTCTTGCTCGATAACACCACTTTATATCTCTTTCTCTATCTATAATGATATCTACTTGAATTCTTAACTTCAACCACGAGAAAAACTCCAATTCACTTCTAGGCCAATGCTTTGAAATCTTTTACTATTACAATATGTTTAACTTTTATCCCATCAACTTAGTAATGCTGATAGTCCTAATGATTCCTTCTGTTATTTTCTTTTCAAAACAAGAAAATAAAGAAAAGTACCAAAAAGAATACAAACCATTCTGGGAGAAAGTTGAGAGCGTAGCACGCTACGCAACTATGTTCTTTTATGTTGTTAAAGTAGAAGAGAGTCGTACAGACTCCCTTCTCTCCTATCTTATTCCGCTTACTTTTCTTGTTTTATATATTCTTGTTTGGATAATAATGAGAAAAGAAGGATCTCTTTTAAGAAGTATTCTTTTATCTGTGCTTCCATCTTTAATGTTCATTTCCTCAGCTATTATCGACAAAAACTACCTATTGCTGTCATTTGCTATCCTATTTGCCATTTGTCATATAACAGTCAGCGTTAAAGATGCACTTAATTAGTTTTTTTATCAAAAGGAAGTGTCATGGATGAAAATATCTTACTTACTTCTAAAGGAATATCAAAAAGTGAGCAATTAAACTCTCCCATAAACCATTTGCAGTAGAGTGTTGTAAGACCTCCTGCAAAATAATAAATACGAAGTTTGAAAGCTTTAGATTCTCTTACTTCTAGCGGAATAGACTGATCTTTCTCCATAAAATCAATAAGAATTGACATTAGTTTTTCCAGAAAGCGATTAGAACCTGGAGTTTTTATCAACGTTCTGTAATAGTCTACATCCTCATTTAAGAATAGACTTACTTGAAGTAAAAGAGGAGCAGGATTAGAAAAGAAGTTTTCTAACTCAAAGTTTTTCAATAAATTCATCATCTTATCAATAACTTCATTCTCTATTTCGTCTAATAAATCTTTAAGACATGAATAGTGTGCATAAAAGGTAGCACGATTAATATTTGCTTCATTAACTATTTCAGTTATTGATATTCCTGAAGGATCTTTTTTTTGCAATATTTTCAAAAAAGCCTGCCTAATCAGTTTCTTTGATCTAAGTGCATTTTTATTCAACTTCTTTTCCATATACACAGTTATAACATTTTTTTTAAAAAAAGCAACTAGTGTATTAAATTCATACTACTGTTTTATTGTTTTTATTTATAACTTTAAAATTATTTACAATATATTTACTTTTATTACAAATAGATAATTAAAAAAATAATCATATTTTAAACATTTGTCTAATTTTACTCTTTTTTTTAATAATTGTTAAAACAAACTTCTATTCTATTGAAACTATAAATCCTTTTTTGTATTTTTCCACCTGTAATGTGAGGAGCTATGAACACTAAAAAAACTAGCAAATTTCAGACAGTACTAATGTATGTTGTACTATTGGTTATTTTTATTGGTTTGTTTTTTCTTTTAAGATGGTTCTATTCAACGAGAACAGAGAGTACATATACTCGACCGACATCTCCCGTTGAAGTTGAAAGACCTGAAGTAAGAAAGATACAAAAGGATGTAACCTTCTCTTCTTATGTTTCAGCAGATTCAATAATTCCTGTTACTCCATATGTTGAGGGAACAATTATTGAGTATTACGTAAAAGAGGGAGACTACGTTAAAGAAGGCGACGTAATTGCCAAGATTGATCCAGAACCATATGAACTACAGTATGAGCAAGCCACAAGTGCATATCTTGGATATGAAAGTTCATTTCAAAGAATCGAAAAACTTTATAAGACAAATTCTGTCTCACAGCAAGATTATGATACTGTAAAAGCACAGCGAGATGCTATGAAGGCACAGATGGAGCTTGCCAAACTCCAACTCTCCTACACTGACGTTGTTGCTCATGCCTCTGGAACAGTTTTGAAGACAGTATCTAGTAAAGGAAGTACAGCCATTAAAGGTACCCCGATAGCAACAATAGCTGATTTATCAGATTTAGTTGTAAACCTAAACTTAGGCGAAAAGTACTATGCTTTCTTTGCTAACAACTCTAGTGATATATCAATTACAGTAACACGTCCATCCTCTAGCTATTCGGAAGAACTTACTACAACAGCTTCAATTAAGTCTGTTTCCCCATATGTTGATCCTACTAGCAGAAACTTCAAGCTCTACTTAACTCTTGATAACCCAGAGGGATTTACACCAGGAATGTTTATCAAAGTTAATATTGTTCTTGATACAAAAGAGGGATACTCAATTAACAGAAGAACAATCAAACTTGACAACTCTGCTTACTATGTAGATGAAGCTTCTATGACAGCTAAGTATCTTGATTTAAGCGATGCATATATGAACGAAGACTATGTTCTTCTTCCTAGCGGATATGAAGATAAATCCTTTATTTCAAAAGGCCAGAACTCTATCTTTTCCGGTCAGGCTGTTTCTATTGTAGAGGGCAACTAATATGAAGCTTACTCGTTATCCTGTTGCACATCCAGTCATAATTGCCATGACACTACTAGCTTTAGGAGTATTTGGCTTAATGGCTGTTGGCGATACTAACACAGAATTCCTTCCAGATATTTCAAACCCAATGGTTTATGTTTTAACAATTTATCCTGGTGCCTCTAGTAAGGATATTGAAGAGACTGTAACAAATGTTCTTGAAGATGATTTTGTTACTCTTCCAAACTTCAAGAGTATGTCGTCTCAATCTATAAACAGTGCTTCTATTGTCTCTGTAACATATCAAGATGGAGTAGATCCATATGACGAGATTGATGAAGTCAGAAATAGAATTGATGATTTAATCGATGACCTTCCTTCAGGTATTCAAGGTCGTCCTTACGCTCTTGTTGGTGGTACATCAATGCTTCCTATCGCATCTTTTGTTGTTGAAGCTGAGGGAGACGATATTAACGCAATTGGACAATATATAACAGATACAATTAAACCTCAAATTTCACAGATTGAAGGTGTATCTACAATCACAGTAAATGGTGCAAAAACAGCAACTGTTGATGTTAAATTGAAGTTAGATGAGCTTAATAGTAGAGGAATCTCTCCTCTTACAGTTTATCAAATGCTTAGTTTATCTAACTACTCAATTCCTCTTGATTCAGTTACATTTGCCTCATCTTCAATTGATGCAAAATTTGATTCTTCATATTCTTCTCTTGATGATATTAAATCGCTTACAATTGGATACTCTTTAGATGGAGGAATTGTAAGGCTAGAAGATGTTGCTGATATTTCTCTTGTTTATAAGAGTGATGACTACCTTGTTTCAAAAGATGGCAAAGAAGTAATCAGCGTTGATGTATGTAAGCGTAGTGATGGTAATACTATTGAAATAACAAAATCTATTAAAGAGATTCTTGCAGCAGAGGAAGAAAAGAGTGG
>DHMZ01000012.1:13786-14293 GCA_002406055.1 Spirochaetales bacterium UBA4629 | reverse complement strand
CTTTCACAAAGAGAGTATTCTTCTCTTAATGGTTTAAAAGCAACAACTCTTAACACTTGGGTAAAGAGATCAAAAGAAAGTAAAGAAAAATCACTAGTATTAATAAAAAAGAAGTCCCCAGTAGTCTTACATAATATTTCTGTAGAGTACATGGGAGCTAAGATAAAAGCAGATGAGAAAACTCTTTCTATCATTCTTATGACAATTAAGAATATTAACGGGAGAAACCAGTAAATATGTATGGCTCTTTTCTCTCGGGATCAGGAGTTGCATTAGCACGTGAAACTATAGCTGCATCAATTACTGACATATCAACATTCCAAGGGAGAAGAGTATCATACTTGTCTTTAGTAGTAGATGGTCCATAAGTTAGAACATACTCTAGGTACTTTTCAGGATTTAGGCCATTTACTTTAGCCGTTTCAATTAAAGAAAAGAAGAAACAAGAGGCATCAGCACCATCAATAGTTTGGGCAAATAGCCAGTTTTTCCTCCCTGTTGCAAAAG
>DHMZ01000012.1:12709-13713 GCA_002406055.1 Spirochaetales bacterium UBA4629 | reverse complement strand
AAAGAAGCCTTAGAGGATCTAAGGTGCGACAGAGTGTCTCTAAATGTTTCAGAACAAACAATGGGCTAGGTGTATTTGCTAAGATAAATACCATTCTTGATACTGCTAAGAAGAATGGTATAGATAGATATAGAATGACAACTTCCGTACTTGATAATACTGCTCAGTCTTTACTTGAGTCTGTATTGGTTTAGCACGACTGAATAGTTACTATTCATTTAAGATATTTGTTTGCTCTGTCAATGCTAAATAGACTTTCTTTGCCCCAACATGTAGTTTTTCCGATACGCTTTCTATGCAGAAAATGACAAACTCTAATTCTTTGCTTCCATATGGATTTTTCTCCATTTTGCCTTCCCTCCCAATTATGCCTATTTACGCGACATTAAAACTACTGTCTCCACATGGCTTGTTCCATAGAAACAATCAAAGACCTTACATTCATCAATCTTTCTTGTTTTAAAGAGAGAAATATCACGAGCGAGCGTAACTGGATTACATGATACATATATAACTCTTTCCGGATTCCACAGGTCTATCATTTCAATAACTCTTTTCTCTAACCCTGTTCTAGGAGGATCAACAATGACAGTATCTACATGGGTGTTTTTTTCTTTCTGAGCCCACTTAGCACAATCAGAGGTAAATGAAATAGCTTTAGGAGCATTAATATGGCTTAAGGCTAAGCACTCCTTATTTAATTCAACAGCATATACTTTCTTATCGCTATCATTAAAAAGAGCAGAAAACGTTCCAACGCCACTGTATAAATCCATAACGGTAGAACCAACGGTATTAGCTTTTACATACTCAAGTAGTCTAGAAAAAAGCTTAGGATTAGATTGGAAGAAAACAGTAGAACTAACAGTGTATACAATGCCATTAAGAGTTATTGTCACTGTTTTATTATTGTGGGTGATGGCATTGTCTCCAGCAAAAAGAGGAACCTCAACAAAGCCAGTGTCTCTATTAACTTTGTTAGAGAACATCAATTCCCTAGCATA
>DHMZ01000012.1:0-12624 GCA_002406055.1 Spirochaetales bacterium UBA4629 | reverse complement strand
AGAGGGCAATGCTTAACGCTTACAAGGCTATTTGATTCGCGCTCAAGAAAACCACTTTGCCCTGTCTTTAAATCAACATGGACTCTTACTCTATGTCTATATGAAAACTCGTCTGAGTATTCAGTTTTCGAAAAAGGAGGAAGACTCTGTAAATTAGATAGTCGGAGTAGATTATCTTTTACAATTTCTTCCTTTAAAAGAGCTGAATATGATGGAGATACATGGAGAAAATCACAACCACCACATACCCCGTATAGAGGACAAATTGGCTCCACTCTAAGAGGAGAAGGAGTTATTACCTCCTCTACTTTTCCCTCTATAAGAGATGGCTTACTCTTTACGATAGAATACTCTACTTCCTCTCCCGGAAGAGCAAAGGGTAAAAGAACATTTTTTCCATTCTCCTTAGCTAAGCCCTTTGCTCCTGAGACAATCTTCTCAACTCTCAAAGCCATTCTTTGAGAGCCTCAGCATATGTACCAATAAGTTTAATCCCCTTCATCCAGAACTCTTTGCTTTCAATATCACAACCAGCAGCTGCAGCAACCTCTTCTGCTTTATATCTACCAGTCATTGAAAGTACGTTCTTATAGTGAAGAGGAAAATCATCAACACTATCTTTAGAAGCAAAGAGGCCAAGAGCAAATAGCTGACCAAAGGCATACGGATAGTTATAGAATGAGAAACCATAGCTATAATAGTGGCCCTTTACTGCCCACATATATGGATGCTTTAACCCTAATCCGTCACCATAGGTGTTCTCTTGAGCTTCAAGCATTAATGAACAGAAATCTTCAGGAGATACATCTCCATCCTTTCTCTTCTCAAAAGCACTCTTTTCGAAGTAATAACGAGAGAGAATATCTATACAGACCTGACAACAAGAAGAGACAAAGGCTTCAATTATTGGAAGCTGTTCGTCTTTTTTTGCACTTTTCAATACTTCTTGGAAAACATTTGTTTCTCCAAAGATAGAAGCAGTTTCAGCCAACGTCATTGGATAATCAGCTTGGCTCATTGGATAATTTTTTACGACAGAATCATGGTAAGCATGACCAAGCTCATGGGCAAGAGTAGAGACACTGTCATATGTTCCTTCCCAATTCATCATAACTCTCGATTCTCCCTTTAATGGGAAGGAAATATCGTATGCCCCGCCAACTTTTCCTTCATGCGCTTCGGCATCTATCCAATTATGATCGAATGCATTCTTAATAAAGGCGCCAACCTCTGGCGAGAATGATGTGTAGCACTTAGTAACAAGGGCCTTTGCTTCCTCCCAAGTGTATGACATACTCGTCTTTCCAACTGGAGCAAACATATCATACCACTCAAGCTTCTCAAGTCCTAAAAGCTTTGCCTTAGTCTTAAGGTAATCTCTGAACATTTCTCTCGAGTCTTCGAGTGCAGAAATAAGTGCATCAAGTGTCTTATGAGAAATGCGAGAAGCAAAGAGAGAGCGATCTATAGGATCCTTCCACCCCTTTCTTCTTTCAAGCATTAACGTTGTTCCCTTGACACCATTAAGAGATGCAGCAAGAGCAATCTCATTATCTTTCAGAATCTTAATCTCTCTTTCATATGCATTCTTTCTTACTTCTCTATCAGGACTCATAGCTAAGCCTCTTAGCTGAGTAAGAGTCTTGTCTCCATCCTTAATTGCAGCAGTTACTGTCATTTGAAGTTTACCCCAACTTGAAGCAGAGACTTGGAGCATTTCATTTGCAAGGCTCTCTTCTTCTAGGCTCATCATATGCTTTCTACTTTCTTTAGCCTCTGCCAAGAATAGAGCATAATCTTTGAGCTCAGGAGAAGAGAATTCATCTTCCCTTTCTGCAATGTTATATAAAAAGACAGTGTCTGCATCTTGTGCTTCGCTTTCCATCTTTTCACACTTAGAATAAGCACTAAGGATACTTGGATTAGTAGTATCTACAGAAAAAGATGTGTAGCTATAAGATGAGACATTTACAAGGACAGCCCTTAGTTCGTCACGTAGCTTTATTAATTCTAGTAAAGGAATTGTCTTATCTTTACTCTTCTCTTTTAGCTCTTTGCTTAAAGCATAGACTTTCTTTATATCGCTATTGAATTCTTCTGAATCAACACTACTATAGATGGACTCAAGGTCCCATTTTGGTAATTTATCTTTATTCATAGCTTTAGTGTATAATTTCATTTTTCTTTAGTGAAGATAGAATTTCTTACTCATTAAAAGTAAAACAAAGCAACAACACACTTAAATGATAATTTACCGGCTTAGTTGCTGATAGTGGCTTGACCATTCATCAGCATAGGGAGAAGCCAGTCTCTAAGTGCAGCCAGTTTTTGCGTTTCCTGAACATTAGAGCAGATTGTGTGGCAAACATCTATGTGATTAAAGCGGCGAACAATACTCTCAGAGTATGGTAGTTTATAAGACATGATGCTGTCTAAACTCACAATAGGCATCTTTGTACCGGTGGAAACTTTTACGGCGTAATCAAAGAAAGCCTTTCCGCACAGTGTAAATAGGGCAAAGTTGTAATCAGTTTCTTTCTTAACTCGGAAAGAATGAATTGTTCCGGCAACAACACCATTACAAGGTGCAATGCCAGCTTTTTTTAGATACGGACGAATGCTTCCGAAAAGAATGTCCCCTTCGTTCATTCTGAAAAGGTTAGTCGAAAACTTATCGCTCCTATTCACTCGATCGAGCGCAATAGATCCTGATGGCATAATGCTCAAGTCCACAGTCGGCTCTATGCTGCTAAAATCAAAAGCCTCGGAGTTTTTCTGTATAATATCCTCCAGTGATACACAGGACCAGCCAGCAGGGATTTTCCGTTGAAGTTCTGGACACCATTCCATAGCTCCACCTGATGTCCGATATGGCATTCCATCTTCATTGGGAAAGTCAAACTGTGTGAACCAATAATCATACAAGATCTTCAGTTGGTGCTGTAAATTATCATTTATCTTTTTCTAGTATTCTCTAGTTAGGAGAACAAAAATGAAAGAGCAAATAATAACTCAAATAATCCAAGGAATGATTACTTCTTTGAATCCTAATCAAGTAGAAAAACTCAAAGCAGTGCTTGCAATTACTTTGTCTTCTGTTGAGATAGTAGAGCAGAATGAAAGCAATGTAACTGATATCAATTTAGTAGAAGCTTTCTTGCTTGCAAAACAAATTGAAGGCTGTTCTGCAAAATCAATAGAGTACTATCGTTCAACAATAAATCAAATGCTTACTGATATAGATAAAATACCACCTCATATAACAACAGATGACTTAAGAGCATATTTAATCAATTATCAAAGTAAAAGAGGTAGCAGTAAGGTAACAATTGATAATATAAGAAGGATTTTTTCTAGTTTCTTTTCTTGGCTAGAGGATGAGGATTACATAGTAAAAAGTCCAGTAAGAAGAATACATAAAATTAAAACTGATAGAACTATAAAAGAAACCTATTCTGATGAGTCACTAGAAAAATTGAGAGATGGCTGCAATGAAATTAGAGATTTAGCAATTGTAGATATGCTAGCTTCTACTGGTATGCGTATTGGTGAACTAGTGAGATTAAATAAAGAAGATATTAACTTTTCTGAAAGAGAATGCATTGTGTTTGGAAAGGGCAACAAAGAAAGAACAGTATACTTTGATGCAAGAACAAAACTTCATTTACAAAACTATTTGCAAACTAGAAAAGACACAGAAAAAGCATTATTTGTTAGTTTAAAGGCTCCTTTCTCTAGATTGCAAATTGGAGGAATAGAATATAGACTAAAAAAAATTGGAGAGTCTTTAAAAATCAATAAGGTTCATCCGCATAAGTTTAGAAGGACTCTTGCTACTAACGCTATTGATAAAGGAATGCCAATTGAGCAGGTTCAGCAGCTGTTAGGACACCAACGAATAGATACAACTATGCACTATGCAATGGTAAAACAACAGAATGTGAAACTAGCACATAGGAAGTATATAGGATAAATAAATGATTATTAATGAAACTAATTTAAACAGAAATTGGACCACATATAAACTAGCAGAATTAGGAGAATTTTCAAGAGGAAAATCAAAACACAGACCAAGAGATGATAAACGACTTTTTGAAAATGGGAAATATCCTCTGATTCAAACTGGGGATATATCTAATTCTAATCTATATGTTACAAAGCATAGCCAAATGTATAGCGATTTTGGACTTAGTCAAAGCAAACTTTGGCCTAAAGGCACTTTATGCATAACAATAGCTGCTAATATTGCAGAAGTAGCAATATTAGCATATCCAATGTGTTTTCCTGACAGCATCGTAGGTTTTAATGCTGATAGTACAAAAACATCCAATGAATTTATGTATTATGTGTTTAAATTTATCCAGCAGCACATTCAAAAAATGGCGTCAGGAAGCATTCAAGATAACATAAACATTGATTATCTTCTCTCTCTTGAATTCAAAATTCCTACTCTAAAAGAGCAAGATGCTATTCTGCGTTCACTTCTTACTTTTGATAATAAAATTGAAAACAACACATTAGTAAATGATAATTTATGTCTCCAGATTAAGGCCTTTTTTGATTACTGGTTTAATCAATTTGATTTTCCTAATCCTGAATATAAACCTTATCGTTCATCTAGTGGTAAAATGATTTGGAATAAAGACCTTTGTAAAGAAATACCAGAAACATGGAAGGTCGTACCGATAAAAAATGTAGCTTCCCTGTTATCCGGGTACTCTTTTTCATCTAACATTTATGAAGATTCAGGGACATATCGTTTGCTTACTATAAAAAATGTCCAAGATGACGGAATAAATATGCAAGTAGATAATTTTATTAATGATGTACCTAATAACGTGCCAGATTATTGTAGGCTAAAAGTAAATGACATTTTGTTGTCTTTAACAGGTAATGTTGGGCGTATTGGCATCGTATATAAAACTGACTGTTTACTCAATCAACGAGTAGCTTTAATAAAACCTGTTGATAATAGAATTTGGCCCTTTATATACGCCTTATTTAAAAGTGACTATATAAGAAAAAAAATGGAAACAATAGCAAATGGATCTTCTCAAAAAAATCTAAGTCCAATTGAAACAGAAAATATATTTTTTGCCTATGACAAAGAAACAGTTGAAAGGTTTTCTGATAAAGTAAAGCCCTTCTTAAAATTGATTGTAGAAAATCAAGTTGAAATATCTGCTTTAACTGAATTGCGAAATTGGCTTCTTCCTGTGCTTATGAATGGACAAGTTACTGTAGAAGATTAAGCAGCTAAATTATCATTTATATGCTTGTTACAGTTTATCTTCATTTCCAAATAATACAAAGTTTTTCCAATAGCTTTTTGAATATGTAAATCAGGGACAAAAACCGTGACATCATATACATCGTTTGGCGATATATTTCTCTGTCTTGTTCCACTTGCTCTATGCTCTAATTGCTCTCTTACACTATCTGTTGCCAATAAATAGTGTAAATAGTATTTATCTGCCTTCTCCTCTATTGGAACAACTTTACCAACTCGTTGATTCAGTACGAATTGAACATCTTCCACATAAGGTACAAATGCTGAGTTTCCAAACAAACCGAAAACTTGCTCCGTCAAAGGCATAATCAAATCATCTGTAGATAATTTAAACTCATCTGGAAAACCTGCACCATAATATGTAGCTTTATCTTTATTGTATTGAAAATTATTTGAATTTGAGATGTTGGCCAACGTAACAAGCACATATTTGCTTTTCTCTACATAATTCTCACTTTTAAATGCATACCCATGCTTGATACGTAACAACTCACCTAGTTTTACTCTATTCATACTTTACCTTCTTTAATTGCGCCATAATTTCTTTTTGGAGTCTATTTCCTTCATCAAAATATTCTTGGAGTTTTACTTGGTAGTCATGCATTTTTTGTTCAAATTCTTCTTGCGAAAGTTCAACATATTCAATCTTAACATCAAAATATTGGCCAGCAGCTAACGAATATTTTTTTTCAATAATTTCATCATAAGTAACCGTAACAGAAAAATCTTCAACTGTTTCTTTCTTTAAAAAAGTTTCAACTATTTTGTCGATTTCAAAATCACGAAGACGACGCTTTTGATTGTTTCCATCCTTATACTCTTCTCCAAGTTTAGATGCATCAATCAGGACAACCTTATCTGATGCTCTTGAATTATCGAAAAAAAGAACAGAAACATTTGTTCCAGTATTGGCAAAGACATTTGAAGGCATACTTATTGCTCCATAAACAATATGATCTTCAACAAGTTTCTTAAGAACCGTACCTTCGACACTACTCTTCGCTGTCAAAAATCCAGTAGGAACAACAATCGCGCCTTTTCCAGTTTTCTTTAATGAATTTACAACATGCTGAATAAAACAAGTATAAATCGCCATGCTCTCCTTTTTTTTCTTTGGAACAGCTGGAACTCCAGCCCAAAACCTTGCAGGCATAGCAGCAATTTTCTCTCTTGTATCTGAAAAATCCATTTTAAAAGGGGGGTTAGACACAACAAAATCAAATTGTCTCAATTGCTGTCCATCATCAGACCTATGATATGGGGATGTCAAAGTATCTCCTTGAATAGCATGATCAAGAGATGAAACAAGGCCGTTTAAAATAAGATTGAGCTTCAGCATCTTATTACTTCTCTGTGAAATATCTTGAGCAAAAATAGTACACTTATCTTCACCTATTTGATGAGCTAAAGCCATCAGCAACGTTCCAGTTCCAGCGGAAGGATCATAGCACTCGATATTATGTAGATCGGCATTATCACCCACTAATAATCTTGCCATAATTGTAGCAATAGCATGAGGAGTATAGTATTCAGCATATTTACCACCACCTGCAGTATTATAATCTTTAATCAAATACTCAAAGATTGCAGCAAAGAAATCATAATGTTGAGAAAATGCTTCTTCAAATGAAAAATTTACAAGTTTATTAACCAAAGCTCTAGCAAACGGTGCTCGTTGTGCATCATCTGTAACATAAATAGTCAATTTCTCAAATAATGGAATCCTTGTATTTTGAGTAGTTTCTGTAGAAAATATTGCGAGGTTTAAATTTGCAATATCAATCATAGTATTGTCAAAAATAATGTCAAAATCGCCTTTATTTTGTTGATTCCACAAGAATGCAATAAGATGCTCTGGCTTTAATCTTGGAACATCAGGAGAAAGTGCAGCAAACAAAAAGTCTATATCGTCATTAGACATATTCTTGTATGCTATATCCCATTTTTCTGCATTTTTCAAAATTGGGCTTATTTTTTTTACTTCATAAGCAAATTTATCATTTAGAAACTTGTATAAGAAAACCTGCGTAATAATTTTATACTCGTTTCCATCATTTCCCATTCCATATGATTGGCAAGTTGACTTTAAATCGTCAATTAAAGCAATTGTCCTTTCTTTTATATCCATAATAATAATCCTTCTCATGCAACAGGATATGTAGAACGATATTGTGCTAGGTATTGTTGTACAATTTTGTTTTGAATAAAAACCCTATCGCTACTTTCATATTTTACATTATTTTTATTCATATTAGCCACAATTTGAGAAGATACAGTTTGTTCAAAGTATGCATCTTTCTTTAGAATATCATTCCTATCATAAACCTTCTTATCTATATCTTCTTTTATTGATAGAAGAGCTTTCATGTATATTGACTCACAATCTGATAATACTGGTTTTTCACCAATCTTATGGCGCCTTGAGTTTTCCTCTCTAATTCTTTTATGGACTCTAACAAATTTTACATCTCCATTATACTTTTCACCTAGCTTTTGGTTCCTTACCTGTAGTTTTTTCAGCCCTGCAATTATATCGTCTAAAGCTTTTAAGTCTTCCGAATATTCTTTAATACTTGTTAATTCGAAACCATGTTCTTTGAAACGCAAAACAAATGCTTCTCTTAGAGTAATATATTCTGGGTCTTCTTGATCCCAATTGTTTATAAATCCTTGAATTGCCTTTCGCCACTTATCTTGAAGTTCATCTCCCCCAGAAATAATCTTTAGCTCTTGCTCTGATATTTTCTTAAATGAAAAGGAGATATTCTCCATTGTTTCATTAATTAACTGTTTAGTTGAATCGCTTACTTGAAAAGCTTCTTTCTGATTAATAATATTAATCCGTTGCTGTAATTCAGAAATCATCTCTGGGGCTTTTTCTATCTTGAACTCAACAAATGCTTCTCTTAATTCATCATCTCCAAATGCCCTAACAACGTTATAATAATCCCTCGCAGAAACTAGGCCTTTTTTTAGTTTTAACAGTTCATTTTTATCGTCAATTTCAGATATTTCTGAACAAAAGTCTTCCAAGTTATCAGTAGAATAATAGAAGAGATTCTCCTTTGCTTGGCGCATCTCATCAATTATTTTATCAGGATTTTCAATTACTTGGTTATATGTATCAGGAATATTTTGGAGACCTGTTTCATCTGGATCATTAAACCTGTTAAGTTCTCTCATATATTCTTCATTTGTTTTTTCAAAGTTAGATTTTATATCAGCAAAATCTACAACATATCCATATCGATTTTCTTTATAAGGTCTATTAACACGTGTAATCGCTTGAAGTAAATTATGGTCTTTTAGTTTCCTACCAAAATAAAGTCTTTTTAGTCTTGGAGCATCAAAACCTGTTAATAACATATTGAAGACAATTAAAATATCAATCTTCATATTTTTCTTAAAGTCTTTAATTATTTGCTTTCGAGTTTCTTTATCATCACTGTCATAAAGAATTAACCCTGCTCTTAGTACTGTTTTATTGGATGAAGTTTTATTTACTTCTACTTGGATTTCATCAAAATAAGAATAGAGTTTTCTTGCTTGCTCACTACTCTCGCAAATAATCATTCCACCTAGAGTTTGATCTCCTTCAGAGACTCTAAACTTTTTCAAATCAGTAATGATATATGACAAAAGAGCTTTTACATAGCTATCGTGTTCTATAATTTGATTTTTCTTTATTTCTTTTTTCTGGACAAGTGTCTCAAGCTTTTCATATATCTCTGACAATTTTTCTTTATATGAAGTTTCAATGTCTTCGCGGATAATTTTCAAGGTGTATCCGTCTTGAATTGATTTATCATAATAGTATGTATGAAAATACTCACCAAAAATCTTCCAAGAAGCCCTTTCTTCTTTTAACAAAGGGGTACCGGTAAGTGCAATTTTTATCGAGTTTTCATCTGCTTCAAATAAATTAGCAAGGAAACTTCCCTTTGGGTTATAACCTCGATGCGCTTCATCTATAATAAATACTCTTTGAAGATTAGTTGAATAAGGTTCCAACTTTATTTTCTTATTGTCTTCCTCAAAACGTTGAATATTAACTACAGTAATTTCATCTTTTCCCGCATTTCCTTGCCTTGCCTGATTATTTCTAAACTGCTCCATAAGTTCCGCCCTAGAATTGGCAGTCTTTACTTCCAGTCCTCTAGCGTCAAACTCTTGTAGTGCCTGTTCTAGTAGATCTAGTCTATCTACTATAAAATAAAACTTTGCAACTTTATTCTGCTTTGCATAATAATCTTTTAAAACATATGTTAAATAATAAGCAAGCGCAGTTTTTCCACTTCCCTGAGTATGCCAAACAACACCGGATTTCTTTCCTTCATCAAGTTTTTTCCTAATTGCGAGAGCAGCAAACATTTGTTGATATCGCATGATATGTTTCTGGTCTGTAAACTCAATTTTGCCATCATTTTCTCTTTCAGATTTCACATATGCAATTCCATACTGCAAAATAAATAGCAACCGTTCTGGGCTACACATTGATGTTAAAACTCTATTTGTAGGGGAATTTATATTTAAATTTGTTTGATATTCCGGTGCCGTATGAATGACGTGACAATTAAAATCAGATAGAATCTTTCCTTCAACTTCTTTTTGAATTTCTTTATATGGGTAATCTTTATTGTAAGGAGCAATTTCTTCTCCTCTTGCATTTTCTTCCCTAAAACAGTTAAAAGACGCATTTTCTCTTGCTGCAGTACAATAAAAAACTCCTTGAATAGGAACAATACCACCTAATGAGTCATATTCCATATTATTTGAAAAAATCATCAACTGTGTGATATTTATAAAACGTCTAAATTTTTTATTAGGAAAGCGATCCTTATTCATGCGTTTACTTTCCTCAACCATCCCGCCTGAGTTATTCGGTTTTTTTACTTCTATAAAAACAAGTGGCAAACCATTAACAAACAACGTAATATCTGGTCTAAACTCCTCTTGGCCATTTTTGCATGTAAATTCGGCAGTACAATGATAAACATTATTTTCTGGATTATCAAAATCAATAAGTTTTATTGGTGAAACACTTTTCAATCTAGAATAAAAGCTTCGTCCTAAATCATCATTATCTAATTCTTGGCGAATTGAGTTTAAAACTTCTAAAGCTTCGCCCTCTCGTTCTGGATTAATTCGCTTGAATTGTTCTAAAAAAACTTTTATTAGAATATTTGTATCTGGATCATATTCTGAGCCAGCTTTACTTTCACTTATTTTACCATAATATGAATACCCAAGTCTTGTAAGATGAACAAGAGCAGGCATTTGTACTCGAGTTGCTTCATTAAATAATTTATGGCAATACTTTTTATCCTGCATTCTTCCTATTTCCTTTTACTTATTATCATACAAAATTTTCATTTAACATGTTACATTATACAAAATCTTTAAATGGATAAGATAGCATATTTCTGTGTTTAGTAAGTCATAAACATAACTAGCGTTGAATACCATAAAGATAACTCTACGGAGCGTTGATAGCAATTGAAAAACAGATCCATATAATAAAGACCATGGATAATGTAAAAGTTGGTCAGCTTATCTGTAAGCTGAGAAAGGAAAAGAATTTAACGCAATTAAATATTGCCACAAGTCTTGGTATTAGTGACAAAGCAATATCAAAATGGGAAAGAGGCTTTGGTGCTCCAGACATTTCCCTGTTACCTGATCTATCAAGAATACTTGATGTGGACTGGGAAAGGCTTCTATCCGGAGAGATTCTTGAAAATAAGCTATCTACTGGAAACTTAAAGAAGAGTCATTTCTACGTTTGCAAAACCTGTGGAAACATTGTTGTTTCTACAACTGAAACATCTATCTTTTGTTGTGGTAAGAGACTATCCTCCTTAAAAGCAAAGAAAGCAACAGAAGAAGAAACGCTAACAATAGAGAAAATGGATAATGAGTACTATATATCATGTAATCACTCAATGACAAAAGACCATTATATCTCTTTTGTCGTATTATTAAGTGGAGATAGTCTACTAATACGAAAACTCTACCCCGAGTGGGATTTAAGTCTGCGTCTCCCTTTTTTCCCTCATTGCTTAGTTTTTTGGTATTGCACCAAAGATGGACTTTATTACCAAAACATCTAGCTTAAATCTTGACACCTCCATAGATGAGATAAAGAATAATCTTACTTATGGGGGCAATATGAAATACAAACTTTTTCTATTATTTTCAATTCTCGTAATACTTCTTTCATCATGTGAAATAAAGAATCCAAATGCAGAAAACGCAAGAGATATTGTCATTCTCAACTTCGATGAAGAAACAAGAGGTATGACATATTTTCCAGAGAATAACCCATTTATAGATACAAAATATGGTAAAGAAAATGGAGAAAACAATCTGCCATATGGTTTTTGGCTTTCTTGCTCAGTAATGAGAAGTCTCCCTATTTTTCCAGGCATTAAAACAGTTAGCGAAACCGATTTTATTTCTTCTGTAAAAGGTAAAACTCCTTATGCCTATGGTTTTCCATTAGAAGTGAAGGATGCCAAACTAACCAAGGATGGAGTATATATCCTTTATGAAACAAAGGAAGAAGATAGATCCTTTGGACAGATTGAGTATTACTATTCAATTAAAGAAAAGAAATTCTCTTATAGAGAAATTATAAGTCCACTATTAAAAGACAAAGGGTGTGATAACATTATTGTTTTTGAACTCTTAGATGTTCCTGTAGAAAAAACAAAAGATGGACTCAGCTTTAAAGTTGGCGAATTATACAATAATGGCTCTAAATTTAACTTCTATAACTTACGACTCACGACAAATGGCCCTAATAGCTTAGATGTTCCAGACAAAACAGACAACATTGTACATTTTTATGAACTAAATATGCACATGCATTATAACAATGGAGAAGTTAACTCCGCTTCTTTATCTACAAGAATTAATGAAAAAATACCTTTAAAAGAAGAGCTTGATTTAAGTGATAGAAAGAATACTTTAAATATTGAAGAGACAAAGGTCTTTCTTCGAGAGTTCTTTGAGAGTCCTATCCTATATGGAAAAGTAGAATACAAAACTCTTGAAGATTTTGACAAAACAGAGTTCAAAGAAAAAGAACTTAATGCCAAAAGTGTTAACGATAGAAAAGTTCTTGGCTTCCCATGTTCATTTAATCTAAAGAAAGATATGGCTGCTTCAATAAATAAAAATGAAATCGATGCAAGAAATATGTATTATGATTTTTCTGAGGATGTTATAATTGCTTCCTTTAAAGACTGTGGCTACAGTATTGAAAAGGTTACAGATGGGGACTCGAACGAAAAAAGAGAAATGGTACTAGATAACTTCATTCTTTCTTTAAT
>DHMZ01000110.1:10543-22309 GCA_002406055.1 Spirochaetales bacterium UBA4629 | reverse complement strand
TTCTTTGAGAAGAATTCTGTCCACTTGCACTGTCCGGAAGGTGCTGTACCTAAAGATGGTCCAAGTGCAGGTATTACCCTCTTTACTGCCCTATGGTCAATGTATAGAGGTCTAAAGGTTAAAGAAGATCTTGCTATGACTGGAGAGTTAACTCTAACAGGAAAGGTTGAAGAGATTGGTGGCCTTAAGGAAAAGATTCTAGGTGCTAGGCGAAATGGCATAAAAGAGATCATTATCCCAAATGGCAACATGAGAGACCTAGAAAAACTTGATGAAGAAGTAAAGGGTGATGTTATTTTCCATCCAGTTAAGACAATTTTGGAAGTTATTAAGATAGCATTCCCGAACGAAGTCTCCTCTAGACTAAAGAAGGAAGAGTTAGACAGAATAGAAGAAGACAAGAATGCAAAAGAGGAAGAAGAGAAAGTAAAGGGACTTGCTCTTCAAGCAGAAGCATTCTCAAAGGCGTTTAAATGGCAATAGAACTACTATCTCCTGCGGGAAACTATGAGAAACTAGAGACAGCATATAACTATGGTGCTGATGCAGCATATATGGGACTAACAAAGTTTAGCTTAAGAGCTAATGCTGGAAATTTCGATCAAGAAGAAATTGAAAAAGTAAAGGCTCTTAAAGCTAGAACTGGTAAAAAGCTATATTGCACAATGAATATTATATTCAGGCAAAAACAAATTGAAGAGTTAGAGACAATGAAGGATGAGATAGCTTCTTGGCCTTTCGATGCCTTCATTGTTAGTGATATTGGGACAGTTCCTTTCTTTCAAAAGTATTTTCCTGAAAAAGAGTTACACCTTTCCACTCAAAGTAGCTGTATTAATAGCATGAGTGCAAAGGTCTACCACGATATGGGCTTTAAACGTATTATTCTTGGTCGTGAAGCGAGCTTGGATGATATAAAAAGAGTTAAGGATAAGGTTCCTGAAGTTGAACTAGAGGCTTTTGCTCATGGTGCTATGTGCATGTCTTACTCTGGCCGATGCCTACTCTCTTCTTATCTAACAGGAAGAAGCGCAAACGTAGGGGACTGCTCTCATACTTGTCGCTGGAACTACAAGATGTACTATGCTCTTGAAGAAGAGGAAAGAAAAGGCAAATACTTTCCTCTTGAAGAAGGAGATGGCTACTCTGCTATTCTTTCGTCAAAAGACCTATGCATGATAGATCATGTTCAAGACTTAATAGACGCGGGCCTAGATTCTATAAAAATCGAAGGGAGAATGAAATCGATTTACTATGTTGCAGTTGTAACACGTGCATATAGAAAAGCTATCGACCAAGACAAAGATTTAGACAAGTTTAAACGTGATATATTCGATGTGTCACACAGAGAGTTTACAACTGGATTCTTCTACTCTTCTTCTCCTATTGAAACAAAAGATGATGATGTTTCTCGCCCAACTAGCTACGGCTATGAGAGAAACTACACATTCCTTGGTTCTATTGGCAAAGAAAAAGAAAATGGAGTTTGGGTTCTTAATTGTAAGAACCACATACAACGTGGAGAAGAGCTAGAGTTTATTGGTCCAGATGTACCTCTTCTTTCAGACAAAGACTTTACACTTTTAGACGAAAACATGTTCCCTCTCTTGCAAATTGATCATATGAAGAAAGGTTATATTAAATCTTCCCTTCCTCTAAAAGAAGGTTATATCATTCGTAAGCTTTCAGATTGCAAATATGTATAGGAGTCTCCGTTGAGAAGGTTTTTATTAGCCCTTATTATCTTTTTGCTTAGCCTATCTGCGCTCTTTGCTTATACAGATAGCTTTAGTTTGTACAACCAAAATTCTGATTGGAAATCTTTTTTTCGTGCAATAAAAGATGATAGAGGAAAAGGTGAAGTCGAAAGCTTGTATGACAAGTATGTATCCTCTTCGATAGATGACATAGAAAAAGCAAGAGCTGAGTACAATATGATAAGGTATCTTGTTGATTCAGGTTACAAGGAAGAAGCAGAAGAGCACTTGGAAAACCAAAGAATAATTGCAGAGAGCATGGAGGATAGAAAAGATTACCTTGCTCAAGTTACAAAGCTAGACTACATCTCTAGCAGATACTATGTTACTAAGGAATTATTCTTGGGAATGGAGAACTCTAACTTAACGAAGAAGATTTACTCTGAATACCCAGATGAAGTCTCTATTGTAATTACAAATGCTTGGAGGCTAATATACACACCTCAGATAGCTGGCGGATCAAATAAGAATGCAATAAAAATACTTCTTCCTCTTTTGGATGAAATAGAAAAGATTAGTGAAGAGGATTTATATTCAATATATGGGGCTCTAGCCACAGCATACTACAACAGAAAAGACTATGTTGCTGCAAAAGAATACTTAGCGGAAGCTTTAGATATTTTTAGTGGGGAAAAAACAATTTTGGAACTTAAGGAGAAGTTAGACAAAAAATGAGGCAATACCTTACTCTTATTTCTTGCATAACCCTTATTGTTGGTACTTGGACGCTGATATGTATTATTTGCAATCTAATTAGATTCCACTACATCAATAGAAAAGGAAGGAACTATACTCTCCCCTCCTCTCCTTTAGTTTCTATAATAATTCCTGCACGTAACGAAGAAGAGAATCTTCCTGCTCTTCTCTCTTCAATGATTGAACAAGAGTATAAGAACATAGAGATACTTGTAGTTGATGATAAATCACAAGATAAAACATGGTCTATCATCAAAGAGTTTGAGAAAAAAGATAGCAGAGTAAAAGGCTTTCAAACAGATGATGTAAAGCTTTCCAACCATGGAAAGATAAATGCAATGCTTCATATCATCGATAAAGCAAAAGGAAAGTATCTTTTATGTACCGATGCCGATACTATACACAACAAAGATTCTGTTCTTAATGCCTTAAAGACTATGGAAGCCTTTTCATTTGACATTCTCTCAGGTTTTCCTTCTGAAGTCTCTTCTTCATATTTAGCTCGAACAATTACTGCAAGTATGATCTTCTCAAATGTTTTTATTCCTCATTTCATCTTTAATACACTTCAATTATCTGCCTTTGCTATTGGTATTGGCCAATTTGTAATGATGAATAAAGACGCATATAACAGTGTTGGAGGCTATGCGAAGATTGAAGGTGAAATATGCGATGATTTAGCAATCATAAAGCTCTTTATGAAAAATGGAAAAAAGTATGGTTTTACATCGCTCAAAAAGAGTGTAACTTGCAAGATGTACGATACAGGGCGCGATGCATTTAGAGGAATTGAAAGATCAATTTCTGGAGTATTTCCACCTTCAAAAATCCTCTTTGTTGGCTTGATAGTTGCAGTTATATTATTAATTTCTATTTACTTCTTACCGCTATTAACTCCGCTTTTCATCCATTATGGCTTAAATGATCTCTTGTATATTGCGCTTTTTGGTTGGCTTTTAACTTATATAAGTTGGTTTATTGCTGGACGCAGTCTCAATTTTAAGTATTCTACATCCCTATCCTCTTCTCTCACTGTTTTAGCTATTTGTGCAATGTTCATTCATGGTTTATACATAAGACTAAGAGGTAAGAAATTTATTTGGAAAGGACGAGAAGTTTAAAAAAGAATAGAAGATTATCCTATTTTGTCGTTTGAAAGCTTGAAGTATCAATAAGTTATGTTAGAATTGCTTAAGTAAGCCTATAAAAAAGGAAGGAAAAAGAAATGACAAACGACGATTTAAAGGCTCAGTTTGAAATCTACTTCAATGAGAATGATAAGTTTGTAAATAAGGGAATTAAAGCTAGTGCAACAAAGGCTAGAAAGGCATTAGCTGAGATTATCAAACTCAGTAAAGAAAGAAGAGTTCAAATTCTAGAAGAAAAAGAAGCTATGTCAAAAAACTAGTTTAGAAAACTGTACTTAGAGCTCTAGCGAATCCTAGAGCTTTTTTATTAGTAAAATTTGATATACAATGCAACAATGACATTTCCACTTGAAGAAAAACTACAATACTCAATTCTATCAATATTCTGTCTCTTATTCTTTTACTCTGTTTATTTTATAAAAATGCTATGCCAAAAAAGAAAAGGCATACAAACACGTCAGATAGGAAAGAGAAAAGAAAAAGGACTACATACTGTTGAAGTACTGATGGGTATAGCTACATTACTTGCTCCATTCTTTGAGCTTCTCTCTATCTGTTTAAATTGGTCTTATTTGCCACCTAGTGCTCGTTTTACGGGCTTTTTAATTGCATTATGTGGAGATATTATCTTCCTTCTTTCCGTCTTAGAAATGAAAGACAGTTGGCGAGCAGGAATACCAGAAAAAGACCAAACGAAACTTGTAACAACAGGACTATATAGATTTAGTAGAAATCCTGCTTTCTTAGGCTTTGACTTAATGTATATTGGCCTACTTCTAATGTATTTTAATCCTTTGAATCTTGCGTTTTCCCTATTTCCAATTATTATGCTCCACCTTCAGATTCTACAGGAAGAAAAATACCTCACATCTATTTTTAAAGATAGTTATACTGAGTATAAAAATAAGGTCTTTAGATACCTTGGCAGACGATAAAAAGAGCCCTTTTTCGGGGCTCTTCTTAATAACAGCAATCTTTATTTAAGAGATTTCAATAACTCAATATGTTCGCTACTCTTTTTGATTACCTCTTCAAATTCAGCTTTCTTCATCTTTTCTTTTTCGATAGCTTCACTCTTAGCATGTGAAATAAAGTTTTCATTTGTTAGCTTCTTTTCACTCTGCATTAAATTAGCTTCAGCCTTAGCTTTTTCATTCTCTAGTCGCTTTATCTCACCATCTACGTCGATAGCGTCACGAGCAAAGATAAATGCTTCAAAGCCCTGACCATGAGTTGGGAACTGAGAAACAACATCTTCACTGTTGTCTTTATCAATGATAAGAGAAGAAGCGTTGATGAAGGATGCAATTATATCTTTCTCTTCTTCCAAGAATGGAACAAATGGAGAATCTTTATCTGGTCTTACAACAACCTTAATCTTCTTTTCTGGTCCAATAGAAAGAGTACTTCTAACAGCTCTTACTGCCCTTACAATTTCCTGTAGGTAATCCATACTCTTGTCTGCTTCACTATCATTGTATTCTTCTTTTACCTCTGGATATGGTGCAACAATTACATCTCCCTTATGGTTAGGAAGCTTTTGATATATTTCCTCTGTAATAAATGACAAGAATGGATGCATTAAGCGCATAGATGTTTCAAGAATATCCATAATGATGGAAACTTGAATATCTTTTTCTCTATCTGTTCCTCTTAAAAGCTTTTCCTTGCTTGCCTCGATATACCAGTCACAGAAATCGTTCCAGAAGAAGGAATAAACAGCGCTTGCAGCTTCGTTAAAATGATAGCCAACCATAGCATCATCTATTGTTTTAATTGCTTTATTTAAGCGGGAATAAATCCATCTATCAGGAATAGATAACATAGACCTATCTACACTAACAAGCTCTCTATTTTCAAGATTCATAAGTAAGAATCTTGTAGCATTCCAAATCTTATTGGCAAATCTTGAGCCAAGACGGAATGAAGACATATCGATTTGAACATCCTGTCCCTGTGCAGCAAGATAACAAAGTGTGAACTTTGTTGCATCAGCACCATACTCATCAATAACTTCAAGTGGATCAATACCATTACCAAGGCTTTTGCTCATCTTACGGCCATGAATATCTCTTACAAGACCTGTTATGACAATATCTTTAAATGGAGCAACTCCTAAAAATTCCTCACTTGCCATAATCATTCTACTAATCCAGAAGAAGATAATATCATAAGCAGAAACAAGGGTATTTGTTGGGAAGAATTTTTCAAAGTCTGGTGTCTTTTCTGGCCAACCAAGTGTACTAAATGGCCATAGCCATGAGGAGAACCAAGTATCAAGAACATCTGTATCTTGGCGTAGATTCTTACTATGACATTTTGGACACTCTACTACATCAGTACGAGAAACAATCATCTCACCACAGTCATTGCAGTACCATACTGGAATTCTATGTCCCCACCAAAGCTGTCGAGAGATACACCAATCTTTAATTGTTTCCATCCAATGAAGGTATGTATTTTCCCATCTCTTTGGATAGAAGACAATATCTCCATTTTTCCATGCGTTAATTGCTTTATCGGCCATGCCCCTCATCCTAACAAACCACTGCTCTGAAAGATATGGTTCAACAACTGTATGACAACGATAGCAATGACCTACATCGTGATTGTAATCCTTTTCACTTAAGAGATATCCCTTCTCTTTTAGCTCAAGAGCAACAAGCTCTCTTGCTTTTGCTGCTGGAATATTTCTATATTTTTCTGGGCAATTATCATTGAGAGTTCCATCTGGATTTAAAACGTTGATAGCTTCCAAATTGTGGCGTTTTCCACACTCCCAGTCATTTGGGTCATGAGCAGGAGTAATCTTTACCATTCCTGTTCCAAAATCCTTCTCAACAAAGCTATCTGCAATGATTGGGATTTCTCTATCTGTTAATGGAAGGCGAAGCTTCTTTCCGACAATAGATGTATATCGTTCATCTGTTGGGTTAACAGCAACAGCGACATCTCCAAACATAGTTTCAGGACGTGTTGTAGCAACAGTAATCCATCCAGATCCATCTGAATATGGATATCTTACATCATAGAGCTTTCCTGGGACATTTTCATATTCAACTTCATCATCGGCAAGTGCTGTGCCACACTTTGGACAGTAATTTACAAGATAATTTCCCTTGTAAATAAGCCCCCTTTCATAGAGAGTAACAAAAGCTTCCCTAACAGCTCTGCTCAAGCCTTCATCCATAGTAAAACGCTCATGGTCCCAATCACATGATGAACCAAGTTTTTCAAGCTGACGCTTTATTATGTCATGATGCTTATCTTTTACTTGCCATGTACGCTCTAAAAACTTTTCACGACCTAAATCCTGTCGTCTTAATCCCTCTTTCGCAAGCTGACGCTCTACGACATTCTGTGTAGCAATACCAGCATGGTCTGTTCCTGGAACCCAAAGAGTTGGAAGTCCCTTCATTCTCTTATATCGTACGATGATATCTTGAAGATTATTATTAAGGGCGTGTCCCATATGTAAGACGCCTGTAACATTTGGAGGTGGCATTACCACAGAGAAGTGACCTTCTCCACTTCTAGGAGCAAATTCGCCCTTTTCTTTCCATTCGCTATAAATACGATCTTCAAATTCTTTTGGATTATAAGTCTTTGTTAACTCTACAGCTTTCATCCGATCCTCCAATTGCTCAGAATTTTATCAAATAAAACAAATGGTAACAATTACAAGATGCAAAGTGTGTAGCATTTAATAAAAAAAGAAAGGTCCTTGCGGTATTGCAAAGACCCTAAAGAAATTAGTTTTCACTACTTTGAGTATTATCTAGAGGCTGTAACCCTTTTATAGATATATCTACATTGTAGCCTTTACTATCTAGGTATTGGAGTATTTCTTCAAGTGAATAATTATCTAAACTATCCTTGTTGGATACAAATCTAACGTTGTCACTCTCAGCATTAACTGTGAAAGATGGGAGAATATCACTTGTCTGATTGCTATTTGTACCAAAAAGCATAAAGCCACCAACAAAGATAAATGTTGCAGCGGCAGCTGTTGCAATCATGGAAGGAATACTCATCTGAATCTTCCTTCTAAAGATGCTTACTTTGCTCTTTTCATTGAAGAACTTATTATCAAGCTTCTTATAGATAGCATCTTTATTTCTATTTAACTCTTCTTCAGAAAATGAATCAGATTGAATTGTCTTATCTAAATTCTCCATAGAATGAAGAAGATTACGACAAGTTGCACAATGTGAAAGATGTTCTTCTACTTGAGTCTTGTAGGGCTCCTTTAACTCCCCATCTAAATATGAAGAGAGCATCTGCAAATCAATACACATCTTTTTCCTCCGAAGTAAGCAAGCTCTCAAGCTTATGTCGTGCTCTATGAACTCTTACCTTTACATTAGTTTCAGAAATTCCAAGTACCTTTCCTATAGCTTTGTAATCCAAACCAGAATACTCCTTCAGCTGAATTACAAGCCTCAAGTTCTCAGGCAGAGCTTCAACAGCACGCCTAACATTCTTTCTCTCCTCTTCTTCAATGACAGCAGAAGCAGAGTCTGTATAGTTGGCTAGCTCACTGCCTGGCATTTTCTTCACTTTCTCAACAAGCTGAAGCTCTCGTTTATTATGCTTCAGATGGTTGAGGGAGAGATTCTTTGTTACTCTTAAGAGCCAATACTTTGCATCATCCATTGTCGGAAAACTCATATTCTTAACATAGAATCTTTCAAAAGTTTCCTGAACAAGGTCCTCCGCAATCTCTTGGTTATATACAATATGCATTGCAACTTGCATGAGCAAAGTGTAATTTGTATCGTATACTTTCCTAAAATCGTCCCTATTGGTACTTTTTATTTCCATCTTACTAACAATTATCCTATATATAAGGTTACACAGTTTTTTCGAGAACAGGTCCTTTTGGTGTATCTTTTACGACATATCCCAAAGCACTTAACTCATCTCTAATCTCATCGGCTCTAGCCCAATTCTTCTCTTTTTTGGCCTTTGCTCTCTCTTCGACAAGCTTCCATTCTCTTTCTCCACCAACTCTTTCTTCAGTCTTTGCTTCGATTTTATCGAGGTCTAAACCAAGAATCTTATCCATACTGTAGAGGACAGAAAGCTTTTCTGAGTCTGAAACTGTATTGTCTTTAAGCATCTTCCACATTGAAGCAAGTGCAAGTGGTGCCATCAAATCATTATTCATAGCATCCATAAAGCTGTCTAAATAAGCTTTTGCATCTTCTGAAAGTGTCTTTGCTTCACCACTCTTTTTCAATTCAGATACAATCTGTACAAGCTTTTCTCTTGCACTCTTAGCATGATCTAAAGCTTCCCAAGAGAACTTAAGCTGTGTTCTATAGTGACCAGAAAGACAGAAATATCTGTAATCGAGAGGGTTATAGCCATGCTCAACAACAACAGGTAGGGTTAAGAATTCACCACTAGACTTACTCATCTTGCCTTTGTCGTTAAGAAGGAACTCTCCATGGCACCAATAATTGACCCACTTTTTACCTGTCGCAGCTTCACTCTGAGCTATTTCATTAGTGTGATGAACAGGAATAGCATCAATTCCACCACAGTGAATATCAAAATGCTCGCCTAAGTACTTCATACTCATAGCAGAACATTCAATATGCCAACCTGGGTAACCTCTGCCCCATGGACTATCCCACATCATAGCCTGTTCACCAAACTTTGAGTTGGTGAACCAAAGGACAAAGTCCTTGCTATTTCTTTTATTTCCATCAACTTCGATTCTAGCTCCACTCATCTTGTCTTCTTGCTTTTGACCTGCAAGCTTCCCATAGTCTGAGATAGTATCGATTGAAAAATAAACATTTCCACCAGAAGTGTATGTATGGCCCTTCTCTTCAAGGACTTTTATGAGCTTTATCATATCTTCTATATGATCTGTTGCCTTACATACAATTGTTGGTCTAATTATATTCAAAGCTTTTTCATCAGCAAAGAAAGCATCTGTATAGAACTTTGCTATATCCCAAACACTCTTACCTGTCTCTCTACTTCTTTTGCCAAGTTTATCCTCTCCATCGTCTCCATCACCTGTTAGGTGACCAACGTCTGTGATATTCATAACGTGCTTTACTTTATAGCCATCACTGAGAAGAGTTCTTTTCAAGACATCTTCAAATATAAATGTTCTTAAATTACCTATATGTGCATAATTATAGACAGTAGGACCACAACAATACATCGATACCTGACCTGGCTTAATTGGAACAAATTCCTCTACTTTTCTTGTCATCGTATTGTATAACTTCATATGTGTCCTCCTAATTTTATTGACATTGTCGTATTATATTTATTTTCTCATCCTTAATAAAGAGATAGAAAAGTGGCCCCACAGAAGAGGCCACAAAAAAAATAATTTCTCATTCTTAGAGAGAGTAAGTAGCTCCAAGGAAGAATCTGAATGCAAGATTAGATAAAGAGTAATCAGTGTAACTAGTCTGTTTCTTTAAGCCTTCTGCATTGTTAACAAAATACCAAGAGAATCTTGTTCCAAGGTTTAAGTTTACGTTCTTAGCAACACTAAATGTACCAGAAGCTTCTAAACCAAGACCAAGTGCAAGATTTGTATATCTCTTTTTCAAGTTCTCATCATTACCTGTATAAGAACAATATTTTCCATACATCATGTCGAGACCAAGAGCACCATTAATTTTTACGTTCTTGTTGACACGATAGCTATACTGTGGTGCAACAAAGAGAACAAAGTTTGCTCCTGTAGAATCAGATGCTTCATCTTTAGTATTGGAATTTCCAAGACTTGTTTTTGTATCTGTTGATATTGATGCCTTTCCAAAGATATCAACACCAACATTAGCCTTTAAAGAAACATCCTTAGATAAACCAAACTCAGCTGTTCCTGCAAGAGAGAAACCTTTATTTAAATTAGTTGTGCTAATTGTTTGATTTGAACGCGAATAACTCTGCTTAATTGGGTTTATTGAATATCCCATATTAAGACCGACACTTATGTTATTTTTTGTTGCAGCTGAAAGACCAGTTATAACAAGAGAAATAACAACAAAACAAACTAATAACTTTTTTTTCATATTATTCTCCTTCAAAGATAAGCTAAATGCTTAAAAATGTAATGTCAATAAAAAGATACTTAGATATTGATTTTGATTTTTATAGAGAATTCATTGTTTTCCTTTAGTGATAGTTCAAGCTCTGACTCATCTCTTTCCCATTTTATTGTTACACTTACTTTGAAATAAGATTGGCCTATTGCTATTTTTACACCATTCTTTTCGAAAGAAAGAATAATGTCCTTAGCATCTTTGAGAATAAGCGAAAACCACATAAAAGAAATAGCAAAGCTTTCAGTTCGTTTTATTTTACCATTTATAAAACTCTTATTTATTTTGTTCTTTAAAGCAAAATCTCCAAGAGTAAGTTCTGTATCTAATTTATATTCATAATCGCGATATTCATTTAAATACTTTGGCTCCTCTTTCATTTTAACTTCACTGAGGTAGCTTAATCTTTCATTCTTAATTTCTAGACCATAATAAATATCCCACTCTTTACTATTTTGAGTAATGGCTTTAACTCTTCCCTTCCCAAATGAAAATGTAAAAATTGAAAATGAAATAGAGGCTTTAGCCATAACCGAAAAGGATAAAAAGGAAGAAAGAGAAGAAAGTATAAGGAGTTTGATATTTGGATATGTAAAACTAAAAAGAGCCCAAATACGATCTTCATCTATTCTGTTTATTCTTTTAATTTGATATCTAAAATCTTCTTCCTTTGAGGCATACAAAAATGAAACACAAAAACGTTCAAAGGAAGAAGAAAACCCTAACCCACGGCTAGACACAAAAAATTGAGAATTACCAAAAAGATTAAAGACAGTGATAAATGAGTCAGTTTCGTAAAAAGAATCCTTTTTACTTGCTGTAACGCCCGGGGTTAGGGAAGCGGAAATAAAGGGATCTTCTATTAAGCCAAATAAACCGCTTTGACTAATAGAACCAAAACTAAAATAGGCTGTCTTTATAGCTAAACTATCTTTTTTCAATGAGGTAACACCAAATGGATAAGAAAAATTGAACGTCCCCAAACTATCAAATTCAATACTCATAGAGTTCAATCTAACCAATAAAAGAGACAAGATAATAAAGAATACAAAAACAGCCTTCATATAATATAGAACGCAATATCGT
>DHMZ01000110.1:0-10391 GCA_002406055.1 Spirochaetales bacterium UBA4629 | reverse complement strand
ATTTTGACCCTAAATTGTGGTAGTTCTTCTGCCAAATATCAGGTATATGATTGGGACAATAAAGATGTATTGTCTGTCGGTGTTGTTGAGCGTATTGGACAGGAAGAATCAACTATAGAACAGAAGTCTAGAGGAAAAGATGAATTTGAAGCTACATTCTCTTCTCCAACTCATGCAGAAGCTATCGACTATATATTAAAGATGCTTCAGGATCCAACATATGGTTGTATTAAAGACCTTTCTGAAATCGGAGCTGTTGGACATCGTGTACTCCATGGTGGAGAAATGTTCAAGAAGTCAACTCTAGTTACAGATGAAGTAATTGAAAAACTTAAGACTCTTATTCCACTTGGACCACTACATATGCCTGGCAATATTATGGGTATCGAATGTGCTAGACGTTTAATGCCAAATGTTCCACAGGCAATTGTTCTAGATACAGCATGGCATCAGACAATGCCTAAGGAAGCATACATGTATGCTGTCCCTTATGAATGGTATGAAAAGTACAACGTCCGTCGTTATGGCTTCCACGGAACATCTCACCTCTATTGTGCAAAGAGAGCTGCTGTTCTTCTGGGAAAGAAAAATGAAGATACAAACGTAATTATCCTCCATATCGGTAACGGCGCATCAGCTTGTGCTGTAAAAAATGGTGTTTGTATTGACACATCAATGGGTTTAACTCCACTTGAAGGACTGGTTATGGGAACACGTAGTGGTGACATCGACCCAGCTGTTATTCCATATATTTGTGCTAATGCAGGTTACTCTGTTAAAGAGATGGATACAATCCTAAATAAAAAGTCTGGACTTTTAGGTCTCTGTGGAAAATCAGATAGACGTGATGTAAGCCAGATGGCAGAGAAAGGCGACGAAAAAGCTCAGCTTTGTGTTGATATGGAATGTAGAAGAATTAAGAAGTACATTGGTGCTTACGCAACACTTCTTGGCAGAGTTGATGCTATCGTCTTCACAGCTGGTGTTGGAGAGATGGGTGAAAATGTCAGACTCGGTGCAACCCAGGGGCTTGAATTCTTAGGTATTAAGATTGATGAAAAGAAAAATGACCTTTCTCATTGCAGAAATGCTGAAACATGTATCAGCGCAGATGATTCAAAGGTTAAGATTTTTGTTATTCCAACAGATGAAGAGCTTGTAATAACAGAAGATGCTTATGCACTAATGAAGGGAACATATGATGTTCATACTTCATTCCACTACTCTTTCGAAGATCCTAATTATGTAAATAAGGCTAGAGAGCGTGGTCTTGTAAACAACCTCAAGAAAAAGCCAGAAATCGCATCTATAATTGCATATCCACCAAATAAAACAAAATAAGTAAGTTTAGGGTACTCGCAAGGGTACCCCATTTATTTAAATTTTATAATTTTAAATTTATTAATTTTATTCCTTTTTAGGTCTAATATTTTTTATTATTAAACATTTTTTCATTTTTCATTGTTATAAAAATTATGGAACAGGAAGAATTTGAAAGAATAATAAAAGAAAAATTTCATATAGGTTACCTTAGGCCTTATCAGACGCTAATAATTCGGCATATTCTCGACAACAAGGATGATGGTAAGAGTACTAACATACTTGCATCTCTTCCAACAGGAAGCGGAAAGAGCCTATGTTTTATGGCGCCAATTTTGCTAACAGAAGGGATAACAATCTGTCTTTATCCACTACTTGCACTTATGAGTGACCAAGCTAATAGATTTATTTCATCTTCTATTTACCCTGTTGTTCTAAGAGGTGGAATGACCAAAAAAGAAAGAATTGATTCTTTTCGTCTACTCAAGGAAAAGAAAAGCAAGGTTCTAATTACTAATATTGAAATGCTCTCCTTTTTGATAAACAGTAAAGAGATAGACTCAATAATAGAAAGAATCGAAACAGTTGTAATTGATGAAGTACATACTCTTTTAGAATGGGGAGAGAGCTTTAGACCTTCATTTCTAGAAATAGATAAAATACTGCAATACATAAAACCTAAAAACATATTTGCTTTCAGTGCAACCATAGATAAAGTGAATGGGAAAAGAATTATAGATAAGGTTTTTAATGGTATTAAACCATACATAGTCCATGGTTCAAGCGATAGAGAGAATATCTTTTACCATTCAATTAGAACTCTATCTTTAAAGAGAGATATCTTAAACATCTTAAAAGATAAGGCATTATGTCCTTCAGTTATATTCTGCAATAGCAGAGAAAAAACAGAAGATCTAGCTTTATTTTTAAGAAAATATAAATATGATGCATTTTATTACCATGCAAAAATGAGTAATGAAAATAAAAAGAGCACTGAAAAATGGTTTATGGATTCGCAAGACGGAGTGCTTGTTGCAACAATTGCCTTTGGTATGGGTGTTGATAAAAACAATATACGCTCTATTATCCACACATATATTCCTTCAAAAGCATCGTCGTTTCTCCAAGAATCAGGAAGAGCTGGTAGAGATGGAAAATATGCCTCTTCATTCATACTCTATTCCAGTGATGAGAAATCTGAACTATTAGAAATATTTAGAAATAAAGACTGCATAAGACGACAGCTTTTGGAAAGAATGAATGAAGAAGTCGAAAATGAAAAATGTTTAATGTGTTCACATTGTGTAAATGATAACCTATATCCTAGTGGAGAAAAAGAAATACTATCCATGCTTAATTATTATTATTTCATAACAGAAAAAGCGCTTATACGTTCACTTCTATTTTGGACGCCTTTATCTAGAGGTTATTTTTTAAAGGATTGGAAAAAAGATGAACTGAAAAAGGCTATAAAAATTTTGATTAATGAGAACAAAATAAGAAGAAGAGGACCATTATTAATCAAAGGAAAACTATTAAATAAAAAGTAAAATGTTTTATGTTTTACGTATTACTTTTAAAAAAAATCATTCTTTCTTATCAATAAAGTCTTTATCTATTTCATTAATGGAAATAATATTTAAACATGATTGAAAAACTTCACCCACTTTACCCTTCTTTATATGGGAAAAATTATAACGAAAAAGAATTAGATAGTCGTTTTACATCTCTTATTGAGAAACATAAGGAACTATTTGGAAATAGTTCCCCAATGCTCTTTTCTGCACCCGGAAGAACAGAGATAGCAGGCAATCACACTGATCACAATCAAGGCCTTGTTATAGGTGCATCTATCAACTTGGATACAGTTGCAGCTGTTACAAAGAGAGATGATTCTATCGTAACCTTTATAAGTGAGGGTTTTCCTCTCATTACTGTTGATATTTCAGATACAGAAGTAAAAGAAAGTGAAAAGAACACAACTAGTGCATTAATAAGAGGAATAGCTAATGGCTTTAAAAAAAGAGGTGTGAGCGTTGGTGGATGGGATGCGAATGTCTCCTCAACCGTCCTTATTGGCTCTGGGCTTTCATCCTCAGCGAGTGTTGAAGTTCTAATCGGAGAAATCTTCAATTCTCTTTTCAACGAAGATAAGTTTTCTCCTATTGAAGTAGCAAAAATAGGACAATATGCAGAAAACGTCTACTTTGGAAAGCCATCAGGACTACTAGATCAAGTATCATGTGCCAACGGAGGAGCTGTTCTAATAGACTTTAAAGACAAAGATGAACCTGTTATCGAATCCTTAAACTTAGACTTAT
This sequence comes from Spirochaetales bacterium UBA4629, assembly GCA_002406055.1. Classification (GTDB taxonomy): domain Bacteria; phylum Spirochaetota; class Spirochaetia; order Sphaerochaetales; family Sphaerochaetaceae; genus Ornithospirochaeta. Next base: position 6,750 of record DHMZ01000110.1, on the reverse strand, counting down.
CTTCATTTGATTTAGCAATGATTATAACAGCAGTTGGAGATTGTCATGCATCTCTTACTGATGAATACGCTGCTATACCAAATGAAATGAAAGAAGTAGCTCATTTCTTTGGAAAAGAAAACTTGAGAGAAGTTGACTATGGTCTTTTCTTAGAAAGTATAAAAGAGCTAAGAGAAAAGCTTAAAAACGATAGAGCAATTCTTCGTGCCTACCATTACTATAGCGAAAATGAGAGAGTCAAATTCATGAAAGAAGAGCTTGAAAATGAAGATATTGATACCTTTTTATATAATGTAAACGAATCTGGTGTTTCTTCATTTTGCTTTTTACAAAATGTATATCCATCAATTAGTACTAAAGAACAAGGTCTTGCAATTGCTCTATTCTTAAGTCAACAAGTCTTAATGGGAGAAGGAGCATCTCGTGTGCATGGTGGAGGATTTGCAGGAACTATTCAAGCATATGTTCCATTAAGACTAGTAGATAAGTACATTTCAAAAATGGAAAGTGTATTTGGAAAAGGATGCTCTAGTGTTATTTCAATAAGAAACAAAAGTGTGTGCAGATTAATATAGTATTAACTAATTATGCTTTAAACAGTAGAATCTTTTCCTTATGAAGAATATTAAGACAAAAGCAAATGGAATTACTGAAGGTATAATTTGGCAACAAATTCTTCTATTCTTCTTTCCTATAATGTTCGGAACGCTTTTTATGACACTCTACAACACTGTAGATGCAATCGTCGTTGGCCAATTATTAGGAAAAGAAGCGCTTGCAGCCGTTAGTGGTGGTACAACAATACTTGTTAATTTAATTATTGGATTCTTTACAGGGGTTAGTAGTGGAGCGACTGTTATTATTTCTCAATTCTATGGTGCCAAAGACGACGAAAAAGTATCAAAAAGTATACATACAGCAATTGGGCTCTCAATTATATTTGGTCTTCTCATTTCTATAGGAGGATTTCTACTAACAGAACCGCTTTTAAAACTAATAGATACCCCGCTAGATGTACTTCCATTAGCATCAGAATATCTTCATGTTTACTTTTCAGGAGCACTTGTATTAATTGTTTACAACATGGCATCAGGAATATATAGAGCTTTTGGCGACTCAAAACATCCTCTTTGGTTCTTAGTAGCAGGAGCCTTTGTAAACATCTTTTTAGATATTCTCTTTATTGCTATTTTTAAAAGAGGAGTTAGGGGAGCTGCAGAGGCAACTGTTATAAGCCAAGTAGTATCTTTATTTTTGACTTTACTCTTTCTATGTCTTAGAAAAGACTCATGCAAATACTATTTAAGGCGATCATTAGATATTGATGCAAAAATGTTAAAAAGAATGCTAGAGATAGGTCTTCCTGGTGGGATCCAATCAATAATGTACAACATCTCTAATATGATAATCCAAACAAATGTGAATCATTTCGGTACAGATACCGCTGCAGCATGGGCATCGTACAATAAGCTTGACTCTATTTTCTGGATGATTATCAACGCTTTCGGCATTGCTGCAACAACATTTGTTGGACAAAACTATGGTGCAGGCAAAATCGATAGAGCTAAAAAAGGTGTCAAAATAAGCCTATATATGGCAGGTTCTGTCGCAATTGTAATGACTGGACTATATTTAGCATTTGGCCAATATGCTTTTAGGTTATTCACTTCAGACGAAGAGGTAATAGCAATAGGAATGAGAATACTTAGAACAATAGCTCCAGTATTTATCCTTTATATTCCAATTGAAATTCTCTCTGGTGCACTAAGAGGTGTTGGAAAAACATTAGTCCCTACTCTTTTTACAGTCTTTGGCATATGTGGGCTAAGAATTGTTTGGTTAAGCATCCCATTCTGCACGACAACAATAGAAAGAGTAATGTTATCTTACGCTATCTCTTGGGGATTAGTATCAATACTATTCTTTATTTACTACAATGCTAAGAATGTATATAACGAAAAGAGAGCTCAAAAGAGCTCTCTATAATTGCATCCTATAGATTTTGCATTGCTTGGTTTATTTATTATTTCATAGAGGTTCTTGGGAATAGGAACCTCTATATTTAATAAAGGCTCAACAATAGTATTAAACTTAGCAGGATGCGCTGTCGATACTACAATAGTTGCATCATCCTTAAAGTGATCTTTTCTAACTCTTTCACCGCACGCAGTATGTGGACATATTACGTGAGAGTAATCATCATAGGTCTCTTTAATTGTGCGCTGAATATCACTATCAGAAACAGAGTAAGCAGACACATTATTCTTAAATAGTGAGAACTTTGGATATAAATCGAAGAGCCTCTCCATATTAGAAGGTGCACCAACGTCCATGGCATTAGCAAGTGTTTTTACACTTTCTCTTGGTTTATACTCTCCACTTAATAGATAATCTGGAATAGTTTTATTGGCATTACAAGCAAGAACAATCTTCTTAATTGGGTATCCCATCTCTTTAGCCCAATAGGCTCCTGTTGCATTACCTACATTGCCAGATGGAATGATTATTGTAGGCTCTTCACCATATTTAAGTAAAAAGAGCGAAGAAGCATAAGCATAATAGGCCATTTGAGGAAGAAGACGCCCAATATTAATTGAGTTTGAAGAACTGAGGAAAGAAGAGTATTTTTCATCCATAAATGCTTCTTTAACCATCTTTTGACAATCATCAAAGCTTCCATTTACCTCATAGCTTTCAATATTCTCTCCCCAAGTTGTGAGTTGTGCACGCTGTCTGAGGGCGACTCTATCTTTCGGGAAAAGAACTTTAGCTTTAAGATTCTTTCTCTTATAGAAAGCAGCAGCAACAGCACCACCTGTATCGCCACTAGTAGCAACCAAAATGGTCTTTTCTTCTCCCCTTTTTACTAATAAGCGTTCCATTGTGCAAGCAAGGAATCTTGCGCCAAAGTCTTTGAAAGCACTTGTTGGACCATAGATTAATTCCATGAAGACTTTCTTATCTTCAATCTCTCTAAAAGGGAGAGGAAACGAGAAAGCATCAGTGCAAATATCCAAGAGTTCATCTTCAAGCTCATCACCTTCAAAAAATGGTTTGATAGCACTATATAGAGCATAGCTAAGGCCATTATCAAGCGTAAAAGAGGAAATATCACGAGGAAGAGAAGAAGGAACAAAAAGACCACCATCTGGAGCTAAACCTTTTAAAATTGCTTCTGAACAACTAAACTCTTTTCCGTTTTTATCTCTTGTCGAAACATACTTCATTACCATTTCCTCCTTAAATCTTGGATCCTAAATATGCGCTTAGTCTTAATATATCTGCAAATATTCCAGCAGCTGTTACTTCCGGTCCAGCTCCAGGGCCTTGGACAACTAATGGCTGATTATGATATCTGCTTGTTGTAAACTGTATTACGTTATCTGTGCCTTTTGCTTGGCTAAATGGATGAGAGAGACTAAATTTTCTTAAGCCAACTGAACACTTGCCCTTTTCAACCGTGCCAACATAGCGAAGTGCCATTCCTTCTTTTTTTGCCTCCTCAAATAACGAGAAGATACCATCATCCATTTCACTTATGCGTGCAATAAATTCATCTTTTGAAATATTTCTTAATGGCTCAGGCACGAGAGACTCAACTGGAATATCATCTGTTTCGACCTTATAGCCAAGCTCTCTAGCAAGAATTACAGTCTTTCTACAAACGTCCATTCCTGAGAGGTCATCTCTAGGGTCAGGTTCTGTAAAACCTAATTCTTTTGCCTTAAGAACAAGAGAAGAAAATGGGACTGTTCCATCATATGAGCTAAAGAGCCAAGAAAGCGTTCCAGATACCATTCCTTCAACCTTCTCTATCTTATCGCCTGTCTCTCTTAAGTCTTTGAGAGTAACAATAATTGGAAGGCCTGCGCCAACTGTTGTTTCATATAAGAATTTCTTTCCTGTTCTTCTTGATGCTTTGAAAATAGATTCATAGTTATCATAAGGTCCAGAAGGAGCCTTTTTATTAGGGGTAATAACATGGAATCCACTTTCAATAAATGATTTATATTGCAAAGCCCTTTCCATGCTTGAAGTTGCATCAACAAGAACAAAATGAGGATAGTATGAAGCTTTTATATGTGAAAGGAAGACCTCTTCATTGTAGCTAATAGCATACTTATCCATCTTTTCTCGCCAAGATTTTAGGTCAATGCCTTCATCAGAGAGAAGCATTTTAGTACTTGTTGCTATACCACGAACTCTAATATCTAAATCAAAATCTCTTTTGAGCCGCTCACTCTCTCGTCCTATTTGATCTAACAAAGTTCCACCAATATTACCTGGTCCAAAGAGACCTAGAGACAACGTCTGTGCCGACATAAAAAATACAGCGTGGAGCGCTCTCTCTGCCTTTACAGCATCATGTGATGATATTACTACGCTGATATTACGTTCGCTAGAGCCTTGCGCAATAGCTCTAACGTTTACGCCAGCACGAGCAAGGGAAGAAAAGAACTTTCCAGCAACACCTACTCGACCAGGCATTCCCTCACCAACGACAGCTAAAATTGATAGATCATTTTCAACTTCGATACTCGATATTTGATGACTATTAAGCTCTTTCTCAAATTCTTTAGATATTGTTTCTTTAGCTTTTCTGCTTTCAAAGTATGGAATAGCAATACAAATTGAATATTCGCTTGAAGCTTGAGATATAAAGATTACACTTATCCCTTCATTTCTTAGTGCTGTGAAGAGCCTCGAAGAAACGCCTGGAACACCTGACATACCAGAACCTTCAACGTTAATAAGGGAGATGTTATTTACAACAGAAAAAGCTTTTACTCCATCATCACTTTTTTCTGCTTCTCTTTTAACAATTGTTCCCTCTTCTTCTATATCTCCCCAATACCTAAGAGAAAGTGTTAGGCCGGCTTTTTCTGCAGGAATAAATGAATGAGGGTGAACAACAGGAGCGCCAAAAAAAGAAAGCTCTGTTGCTTCAGCATATGAAAGAGAGCGAATTATATGAGCATTAGGAACATCTTTCTTTGAAGCTGAATAAAGAAGTGATTTTTGGTTCCAAAAGGTTAATGGAGCCTTTAAAAGAGATGCTATTAAAGAAGCACTATATTCGCCCCATCCTTCGTCATCGCGCTCTCTACCTGAGGCATCTTTATCATCATCACAATAGATAAGCTCTCCTGCAACTAATATAACCTTTTTCCCCTTAATAATAGACGGATCATCTAAAATAGCTTTTGGAGACAAAACTAAAGTTGAAACTCCCTCTTCTTCAAATCGTTTTGAAAGAATGAGAGCAAGAAATGTACTTGATAAATTCTCAAGATATTCAGAAGATCCACCACTTTTATTTGAAAGAATAGATACAGCTTTCAAAACATCGCTAATTTTATCAAATGAATCTTCTATCTCTTTACTTACGATAAGAGAATTAACATCAGAAAGAGATGAAACAACAAGATCAAGCCATCCGCACTTTTTCATCTCAAAGAGATTCCATAAGTCTTCTTCCTTCTTACTTGCTTTATCTAAAAGCTTAGAAAAAGATAACTCAGGGCTTAAAGGAGGAGGAAGGACAAATATCGAAGTGTCTTCAGTTGAGCCCTTCTCTATCATTATTAGCTTTTCTATTCCCTTCTTAGTAGAAACCATCGAGCCTTCTAACGCATGAACTCGAATACTCATAAACTCCTCCTCGATTTAAAAAAATAGGACCCCTTTCTGGAGTCCCATCTAACTTATGGATAAACTATCCCTAATTATACAACTTTCTGGACTCTTCCTGCTCTTAAGCAACGAGTGCAAACTTTAATAGTTCTTGGAGTACCGTCAATTAGGGCCTTAACAGAAACAATGTTTGGTCTAAACTCACGCTTTGTAGTAACACCAATGTGCTGTCCAACACCACCCTTCTTCTTAGGCTGACCTTTTCTTGTTACAACTGAACCAGAAATTGTACCTTTTCCACAAATATCACATCTTCTAGCCATTTCTCTCTATCCACCTTAATTAATAATCACATTTATTAGACGGAACCTTTGTCGGCATAAAAGCCGGGAGCATGGCAAAGATATGCCGTCTGAACACTAAACAAATATACTCCAAAGAAGAAATCTTTGTAAATAGCAAAGAGAAGAAAAAATATAGGGAAGAGGATTTTTTATCTTTAATTTTATTTTTCTGACCAAAAATAATTAAATCTACTCTTTTGTAATATTCATTAGTGCACCATAGAGATAAAGCTGTGACGTGCTGATAAGGCCTGTCTTATTTATTATTCTTTGCTTTACTCGAGAAACTGTTCTTTTTGTTACGCCTAAGTTGTCAGCAACTTCAGCATCTTTTAAGCCAAAGCCTAATTGCAAAAGTAAACGACTCTCACCTTTTGAAAGTTTCTCCAATGTTTGGCTTGATGAGTAAGTTTTTCTCTCATTAATTATCTCAGAAAGCCTTATTCTTTTTTCTGTTACAAATTCAACAAAGGGAAAAAGTGCACCAATTAAGTTTTCTTGATACTTATAAGGAAAAACTACAACCCTGGCTAATTCATTCTTCTTTTTTATCTGACTTACATCGTAGGCAAAACTAAAAAGACTAGTTGGCTGTAGTATAACAACATCACAAAGAGGAATCTCTTCACCATCTTCTATTTTGTAAACAACATAATCAAGGCTACTATCTATAACAAGTTCGCTTATATTTCCCTTTATAACAATTTTTTTGCACATATTATATAAGCGTTATTTTCTTAAAATATGTCAAAAATTAAGAAAATTTAAATTT
>DHMZ01000084.1:11612-14177 GCA_002406055.1 Spirochaetales bacterium UBA4629 | reverse complement strand
CTCTCCAATCAGAATAGGGGATGCAATTAGAATATCAGGAGGGTCTTTTCTTTGAGATAAATAATGACCATTAATTGTTTCAATTATTCTTTTTAGAGAGCTTGCTGAATCTCTTGCGCTAGATGCAAAGTGGGTTTGTAGGTCATTAGTGCCAAGCATTATAATAATTAAATCAAGAGGTGAGTGTGACTTAAGAATAGGAATAAGAGCATCAATGCCACTCATGTATGGGTCTCTTCTATCTAAAAATGTAGTTGTACGACCACAGTATCCCTCTTCAATAATGTAATAATCAGGGCCAAGAAGGCTTTGGAGAAGCCCAGTCCATCTTATGGTTCTGGGCCACCTACCATATGGATAAAGGGGGGCTCTTCCATAGGTATTAGAGTCTCCAAAGCACAGAATGTTCATCATATATTTCTTCTTTTTAAAGCATTAAAAAGCACATCAGGGTAGTTGATTGTCATACCATCAACGCCTATATCTAATGCTCTTTCCATAGCAGAAATTGAGTCAATTCCCCATGCTCTAACAGAGAATCCCATATTACGTAGCTTAGTATTCCACTTGTCATCGAGGATGCTTAGCTTAGGGCAGATTTGATAGAAGCCTTCTTTTTTTGCTTCTTTTACCATGTCATCTGTTAGAAATTTTGCGAGGTATCCAATCTTAATAGTACTATCTAATTTCTTTACAGTTTTTAATGCTCTCCAAATTCCACTTGTAATAACAATTCTATCTTTTTCAATATATTTAGAGAGAAGGGAGAGTGTTTCTTCTTCAACACCTTCTTCTTTAATTTCTATAGCAAAGTATTTATATTTATCACTGCATTCAGTGAGAAATTCTTCGAAAGTTGGAATTTGCGTACCTTTGAATTCTGCACCTTTGTGTATGCCAAAGTCTAATTTTCTTAGTTTATTAAAAGTTAGGTCATGAATTGCTTCTGGTCTTCCACAAATTCTCATTAAAGAATCGTCGTGAAAAAGTACGAGAACGCCATCTTTGGTCCGTTGAATATCTGTTTCAACTCCATTTGCTTCCATTTTTGCACCAAGAAGAAATGATGGAATTGTATTTTCAGGAGCATATTCAGATGCCCCTCTGTGTGCATAATTAATAATTTCCATATTGTCCTTTTTTTGCCAGGGGCTTACTGCCCCTAGCAATAAGTTCTTAATACAAAGCCATGTATTCGTCGATTTCTTTCTGCATAGAAACGAGAGCCTCGTTTATATTCATATCTGGATTAGCTTCGATTTCAGAAAGAATCTTTGTCATATCATTCCAAACGATAGAATCAACAGGGCTTACACCTTCACCACGAATATTTTTTGCCTGATTTAAAATAACTTGCCACTTAGGATCTTTCTCTAGTTCCTTTACGTAATCAAGTCCAAATTGTCCACTTGTAAAAGGAAGGTATCCAAGGCTTAAGGAAGCCTTTACAGATGCTTCAGGAGTATTTAGGTATTTAATAAATTCAGCAGCCATTTCTTGTTTCTCATCTGTTGATTTAAATACAGCAATACCACCGCCACCAACACAAACATCGAATGTTTTATCAGAAGGGAATGGCGCAACACCAAACTCGAATGTTGAGCCAATGTTCTTTGCATATTTATTGACTGCAGAACAAGAGATAAAGTAGAAGAGGAGCCTTCCATTTTGGAAATCTTGGCCTGCTGTTTTGTGTTGGCTAGCTGGCATAATTCCATCTTTAACAAGGCTAGCATAACGAGAGAGTACTTTTTCCATCTCTGGAGTAACAACATTAGCACTTCCATCATCTGTTGCTATACGTCCACCTGCACACCATACAAGTGGCTGAATATACCATGGAGTATCTGAATTGAAGTTAATTCCGTAGATATCTGTAATACCATCACCATTTGTATCTTTTACTGCTTTCTTTGCAGCTTCAACTAAACCATCCCATGTGGTAGGAACTGAATCGTATCCCAATTCTTTAAGGATAGTCATATTAACCATTACAATAGGAGTAGAACATCCAAAAGGCATGACTAATCTCTTTCCGCTGTATGTATATCTTGTCCAGAAGTTATCAGAGATTTCGCTCTGCTCATCTTTTGACATATAGTTCTCAATAGGGATAAGGTATCCAGCATCATAGATTTGAGGAATTCCGTGTCTTTGTCCAACTAGACCCAACTCTGGCATGTCACCTGCCTGCATAGCGGCATTGTATTTTGCAACAAGGTCATCCCAGTTTTCACCAATCTGTACTTGGTTAATTTTAACTCCTGGATGAAGTGCTTCAAAATCAGCGATAACACCTGATAAGTCATCATTAAATCTTACCCAAAAATCTAGAGTAATCTCTTCTGATTCTGTGCTAGTTTTTTCTGTGTTTCCATTCGCAAAAACAGCAGCCAATGCCATTAAAGCAACCATTAAAAAGACAAATAGTTTTTTCATATTTTGCTCCTTATATATTGTTTTATTTCAAGCCAACCTTTGTTATTCCCTGAACGAAATACTTTTGTAGGAAGACAAAAAGTACTATTACAGGTAGAATTATTAGGGAAGCTGCTGCCATAACAG
>DHMZ01000084.1:0-11520 GCA_002406055.1 Spirochaetales bacterium UBA4629 | reverse complement strand
ACTGTTCTTAGTTCTGACGAGTTAACGATAATAAGTGGCCATAAGTAGCTATTCCAGCTATTAATAAAGCCGATGATTCCTACAGTAGACATTATTCCCGTACTCAGTGGCATAAACACGTGCAGATAAATTTTTATTTCATTGCAGCCATCTATTCTTGCAGCATCCATTAGTGCGTTATCGACTGTTAGGTAGAACTGTCTGAATAAGAAAACACTAAAGACACTTACAAGAGAGGTTGCAACAACAGAAAAGAATGTGTCCATTAATCCCATAGATGAAAGCATTAGATAGTTACTGGTGATTGTTGCTTCTGACGGAATCATCATAGAGCACATGAAAAGCATGAATATAATCTTTCTAGATTTAAACTTTATTTTTGCAAAACCATATCCAGCTAGAGACCCTGTTATTATCTGTGCAAATACAGAAACTATGGCAAAGGCAATACTGTTTCTAAAATATAAGCCAAAAGGTGCTGCATTCAGTGTCATTTTATAGTTTTTCCAATAAAGCTTAGTTGGAAGGAAGATATCTGAGTTCATAACTTCAGATGGACTCTTTAAAGAACCAACAATTAACCAAAATATTGGGAAAATCATAATTAACGAAACTATTATAAGAACAATGTTTCTTATTATTTCACCGAGATCTATTTTATTCTTTGAACTTATTTCTTCCATTTTTTACCTCAGATGTCGTAGTTGACATACTTTTCCAAATACATCTGGAAAAGGTTAATAATAAGAATGATTACAAAGAGAACAACAGCAATTGCTGAGGCCATGCCCATTTGATAGCGTCTGAATGCATAGTTATATAGCATCATTACAAGGTTAGTTGTGCTTGTTCCTGGACCTCCGCCTGTCATGTTTTCAATCGATGTAAATAGCTTTAAGACAGAAACAGTGTTCAAAATAAAGAGCATAAAAGATGATGGTGAAACCAATGGGATAACAATGCTCTTTATTGACCTTAATTGGCTTGCACCGTCAATATGGCTTGCTTCTATGACATCCTGTGGAATATTTTGTATAGCTCCCATGAAAACAATGACATCGTAGCCAATCATTCTCCATATTGTGACTATACATATTGATATTAGCGCTGTTGATGTCTCATTAACCCATCTTAGAGGAGAAAAGCCAAAGATTGAGATTACCTTGTTTAAAACTCCGTATTGAGGATTGAAGATATAGAGCCAAACGACAGAGAGTCCTACCATGCTGGCAATATGTGGAGTGAAAATCATTGTTCTGTAAACAACGTTCACCTTTGACTTCTTCTTAATCATCATTGCCAAAATAAAACCTATAATCATAGTTATTGGCACGATGATTATTACATAGAGGAATGTATTTTTTAGAACTTGGAATATTTCATTTGATGGAAATAGCTTTTGGTAATTGTATGTTCCAACATACTTTTTTCTACCACCTAAGTTCCAATTGAAGAAACTTGTTCCAACGGTATTTAACATTGGATAAAGGGTAAAGAGTATCAAAAGGGCAAATGCAGGGAATACAAAAGCTAAGCCTTTTGCCTCTGTGTTTAAAAGTTTCCTTGTCTTATTTTTCATCTTTTCCTCTGATTAAATGTATTTTGGAAGCCATTTTTTATGTGCTTCAAACATCTCATCACATAAAGCCTTAATATCATCAAGATTTAGTTCTGCTGATGCATGAGGGTCCATCCAGGCTGCTTGATATACATCATCTTTCTTCTTTGTTACTGCTGCTTTGATTGCTGTAAGCTGAACATTAATATTTGTTCTGTCTAAGGCCGCACATTGTTCAGGAAGTGCGCCAACAATTTCTTTAGCAATTCCAAATTGAGATGTAACGCAAGGAACTTCAACGCATGCTAGACTATCTAAGTTTGTTATTGAGCCTTCGTTAATTACATTGCCATTGAAAACAAAAGGCTTGTCATATGCAATTCCCTGAATGATAAGAGAAGCATATTCCCTAGATCTCTCATGTGTTATGTTAACATTATCAATTAGTTCTTTTTTCACAGTATCAAATTTGTTGATATTTTCAATGCATCTTCTTGGATATTCATTTAATGGAATATTGTATTTCTCAATCTGCTCTGGATATGTCTTTTTAATGAAGTATGGAACATACTCAGAGCAATGTTCGCTTGATTCTGTTACATAGTAACCGAACCTCTTCATCATCTCAAACCTTACTCTGTCATCATCTGGAATATGAGTCTCTGCAAGTCTCTTTATTTCAGGATAGATATCTACACCGTCATCAGTAATATTAAGTAACCATGCAAGATGGTTTATTCCAGCAATACGATATGCTATGTGTCCCTTAGCCTTTAAGCCTACTCCGTCCATTAGCTCTTGGGCTGCTACCTGGACGCTATGACATAGTCCAACTGTCTTTACTTTTGTGTAACGTAGCATATAGCCAGTAAGAATGCCCATTGGGTTTGTGTAATTAAGAAACCATGCATCAGGGCATACTTTCTCAATCTTAGAAGCAAATAGATCAAGTACAGGGATTGTTCTTAGTGCACGGAAAATTCCTGCAGGTCCCATCGTGTCTCCAATTGTTGTCTCTAAATTGTATTTATTAGATATATCAAAATCTGCCTTTGTCGCAGGTTCATATCCACCAACTTGGATAGCGTTGATAATAAAATCTGCGCCTCTTAAAGCGTCTTCAAGTTGATCTTCTCCTAAGTATGTTGAGTATGTTGCTCTATCATTGTTGATATTGTGATTTAAAGAATTTACGACTTTACCTGCTTCATCGAGCCTGTCGCTATTTATATCATAGAGGGCATAGTGAGAGTCCTCTAGTCCTTCGGTAAGAAAACAGTCTCCAATGACGTTTTTTAAGAAAACAACACTGCCTGCGCCAAGAAAAACGATTTTAAGTTTCATGCAAAACCTCCTGATATGAGTAGATTATCTACTAGTTTTTTAGAATAATATAATATAAAAAATTGATATTTTTATAAGTATGATTTATAAATAAGCTGTTAATTGTATGCTAACAACAGGTTAATTCTATTATTTGGGGGATGATGTATGGAGTTTTATGAGATGAAATATGTGTGTGCAGTTTATGAGAGTAGAAGTTTTTCTAAGGCTGCTGAAAGCACTCATATTTCGCAACCAGCTTTAAGTCAATGTATAAAGAAAATTGAGAGTGATTTAGGAACTCCGATTTTCTTTAGAACAACAAGAAATGTTATACCAACTGAAGCTGGCAACATCCTTTACGAAGGATGTAAAAAGATATTGGCGAACAAAGAAGAGATGGATAAGTCTTTAGATGAGATTATCAACTCGGAAGATACTGAATTTAGAGTTGGAATTTCCCCATTCTACAGTAAGCACTATCTTCCATATGTTTTAAAAAACCTAAGAAAAGACTATCCATTTGTGAAATTAAAAATAGAAGAATTAATTTCAGAGCAGCAGGAGGAAATGCTAAAGAGTGGAGAACTTGATTTCTGTTGCATTCCTCAAGATCCAGAAATAGAAGGTCTTATATATGAGCCTATATGTATGGAAGAAATCCTTCTTGCTGTGCCTAAAACGAGTTTACTAAATGGCAGTTCTATTAATGCATCTCCAATCTCATTTTTAGATGTTAATTATACAAATGGTCAGGACTTTATTGCCTTGAAAACAGTCCAAAAGATTAATAGATTGCTTGAGTCTCTCTTCGATTCTTATAATTTGAAGTACAGGGTTGTATATGAAACATTAGATTGGGATACAGTCGATATTATGGTTGGAAATGGACTAGGTATTGGCTTTGTTCCTGATATCCTATATAAAGTTGACGACAAGCAAACAACGCCAATGTACTATCGTACTACAAGTAATTCTTTCCTAAGACGTTTTTCTTTAGCTTACCGAGCAGGAGAAACAATTTCACCACAAGAAAAATCAATCATGGATTTATTTAAGTCATCCATACAAGAAGCTAGAGCCAATATAATTGGGCGAGTCGTTTAGGAGTATATTTTGAAAAAGGTTATATTAATTCCAGATTCTTTTAAAGGGACGATGTCGTCTATTGAGATCTGTTCAATAATGAAAGAACAAATAAAAAAGTATTATCCTGATTGTGAAGTGGTATCAATTGCAGTTGCTGACGGCGGAGAAGGTAGTGTTGAAGCATTTTTATCTTCCCTCGGAGGGAAAAAGGTCTATATAGAAGTTACTGGACCTTATTGGGGAGAGAAAGTAAGAGCTTATTATGGCATTCTTCCTAATAACACAGCTGTAATTGAGATGGCAGAGGCTGCAGGACTTCCTTTGGTTGGAGATAATAAAGACCCATCAAAGACAACAACTTATGGTGTTGGAGAGCTAATACTTGATGCGGTAAAACGTGGTGCTAGTAAAATAATACTTGGCTTAGGTGGCTCAGCTACGAATGATGCCGCTTGTGGCCTTGCTTCTGCTTTAGGCGTAAAATTCTATGATTCAGAAGATAATAGTTTTATTCCAACAGGCGAAAGCTTAGATAGAATTGAGAAAATAGATCTATCTAATATAGATGCTAGAGTTAAGAAGACTCCAATGGTAACAATGTGTGATATAGATAATCCTTTTTATGGTAAGGACGGAGCTAGTTATGTCTATGCACCACAGAAAGGTGCAACGCCTTCTATGGTAGAAGATTTGGACAAGAAAATGGAAAAGCTAGCATCTTTAATAAAAAGAGATTTCAATATTGACCTTCAAAAGATTCTAGGTTCTGGCGCTGCAGGCGGCATGGGAGGAGGAATGGTTGCATTCTTTTCTTCTAAACTCCAAATGGGTATAGAGACAGTTTTGGAAACAGTAAGGTTTGATTCTCTTTTATCTAATGCAGATTGTGTTTTTACAGGTGAAGGACGATTAGATAGACAATCTCTTAGAGGAAAAGTTGTTATTGGTGTTGCAAGAAAAGCGAAGGAAACGAATGTTCCTGTTGTTGCTATTGTTGGCGATATTGCTGATAACATTGAAAGTGTGTATAGAGAAGGCGTGAGTGCAGTTTTCTCAATAAATCGAGTCGCTCTTCCTTATTCAGAGCAAAAGAAAAGAGCTAAATCTGATTTAGCTCTAACTATAGATAGCCTAATGCGATATCAAAAGATGATAGAAAGAGGATAATAAGTTTACTCTATTTGTTTTTAAGCATCTTTAAGTATTCTTCTACATTTTGATACTGAATAGTATCTACCATTTGTGTCTCGCCTCTGTAGAGAACATATTTTCCTGTGATTGGTCCGTAGCGATGTTCTGTTTGTGCACATTTTTCTTTATCAATTAGATGTCGATACTGCCTAGAATCAATCTCTTTGCTATGCTTGATTTCAAAAATTTTGCATGAGCCAAGCTTTGGATCAAATATTACCATATCAAATTCACCTACAGAAAATTGTAGGACAAACACTTCTTTTTGTGGGTTTGCTAGTTTTGTCTCCAATAAGACAATATCTTCTAGCATTCTTCCTTTAATTTCTGTGAGTATCCGTTCTTGTATAAAAGTTCGCTCTTTCAGAGATAATGCACTAAATGTCTCATCTAGTAACAAACTCTTTATTAAAGCTTCTGATTGCGCATATCTAAGACCAGGTTGAGCAATTACAGTGCGACTAGATTTCTTTTTAACATCTGGTAACGAGAAAACATCAATATCTTTGGTTAAATCTAATAAATCCAAGTATTCTTTTATCTCTGTTACATGTGCATTATCTAATATTACTGTCTGTTCTTCTTTGTTTTTGATTTCTAGGAGCTTCCTTACGTTGTTTGTAACACTAGCGATGTCGATATTATCTAAAATATCTGTCGGTTTTTTGCTATCTCTTCGAAGATTGCTTCTTGAAATTCCTAAGTCATGGGATTTCCATTCTTCTGTCAAAACTTCTAGTGTGAAACGATGGTTTATATCTTCTACAACGCGATTTATTGCACTAGTTAATTCATCTTTTTCATACAAGTCTTTTAGATTTCGAAAATGTTCTCCATTTTGATAACAGCAAAGAGCATGTTGAATGTTGTGTGCAATTGCAGTATCAACATACTCATCGGCATTCTTTTTGCTTGCGAATGTTGAGTTTTCATTATAGTTGATTCCACTAAGGCTCATTGTTCCTCCATAGTGGATATACTCATCAATCCCACAAATGTTAAGCACATACTCGAAGTCTCGGTATGGAATAAATGTTGTATGCATAAGAATGCATCTGTCATAAAGTTGTTCATCTTCTGTAAATATAAAACCCAAAGAGTCCGTACCTGACAATACTATTTTCATGCCACATGTTGCAAATACATCAGAAAATAGTGCTGCACCTTCAATGAAGTCATCCATTACTGTCACTTCATCAAGAAATACGTAACATACCCCATGTCTTTCCAATTCTTTAAGGTCATGATTTATATCTGCTAAATTATTTTTTACCGTTATTTGAATGAATGCTGCTTTCTCCAACTCTTCATCGTTCATTTCTGCAAAAATCTGACGAATCATAGTTGTCTTTCCTGTTCTACGTAAACCGTACAAAATGAAAACCTTGTCATGATTCTCGCTATAAATAAAGTTATGAAGTTGTTGAAAACACTCTCTCTTTCGATAGTTTTTGACTGAAGCTGAAAAAGAACGTAGCACGCTTCCTGTTAAAACGTTTGTAATAAAAGAAGTTGTGTTTACCTTTTGTTTTTTTGGTAAGCTAGTTTTTATTTCTTTTAACTTATTTTCTAACTTTTTTCTTTCTTCTATCAGTGTACGATAGTTTTCTACTTCATCGTTTGGAATATATTTTTCTCTTCGCTTCCTATTCTCAGTCCAACGATGATAGAAATAAACTTTTCCGTTTACCTTCTTTTTCGTAATAGAACCAGGTGGTAGATTAGAAATCTTTTGTTCTAATTCTTTTATATGGACTTGGATTTTAGATGATTCCATTATTTGCCTCTTTGAATAAGTTGTTCTATCTTATTATACCCCTTTATACTCATATCAACAAGGGTATAACAAGGTTGGCTGTAGAACAGAGTGCAAAAGGCTATATGATGACGGCTACTTTAAGTGGTCGGTCTACTTCTATTGACAGGTACAACAATTTGAAAAATGTTAAAAATATATTCGGAAAAATGTGTAAACAAAATTATTGTTTAATGAGAAAAAAGGTGTACTTAGTGATAAGAAATGCAATCGAAAATTTGATTTATTCAAAATAAAACCAAGATAATACCTGTTGAAGTAAAAGGAGGAGGAGACAAATCAGCTCCTTCGTTTAAGCGATATGTTAACACTCATAATCCAGAACATGCACTTCGTTTCTCAAAACGAGGCTATCGTAAGGATGGTAGTATTACAAATGTTCCACTTTATTTAGTTGATATAATTAAAGATCTTTTGTGATAGTATAAATCTTTGAATGAGTCTCTTATTTTATTATTATATAAATAAATATACATCAAGTATTGAGCTTAGATTACTTAAAAGTTAGGATTATTAACTAATTAAGAGTTTCCTTTTTTGTTTTTACTCTAATGGATTTTATAACTGTTATTAGATAATATCAAAAGAGGGAAAGAATAATGGAAACAGTAAGAGATTATTTTGGTTCACTTGTATTCAATGATGAAGTTATGTTAGAACGCCTTCCTAAGGATGTATATAAGGCACTAAAGAAGACAATTGCTGAAGGAAAAGATTTAGATTTAAACGTTGCCAATAGTGTTGCTAATGCAATGAAAAATTGGGCAGTTGAAAAGGGTGCAACGCACTTTACTCATTGGTTCCAACCTCTTACTGGAATGACTGCTGAGAAGCATGATGCTTTTATTTCTCCTGTTGATGGAGGAAGAGTAATACTTGAGTTTTCAGGTAAGGAACTAATAAAAGGAGAGCCTGATGCATCCTCTTTTCCTTCTGGAGGTCTAAGAGCAACATTTGAAGCAAGAGGATATACAGCTTGGGATCCAACAAGCTATGCCTTCATTAAAGGTGATACTCTCTGTATTCCTACAGCTTTCTGTTCTTATTCAGGTGAAGTTCTCGATAAAAAAACTCCTCTCTTAAGGAGTATGGAAGCTATTAATGAATATGCTTTAAAGGTGCTTTCTCTCTTTGGTAAGAATGATGTAAAGAGAGTAAATGCAACTGTTGGTCCTGAGCAAGAATACTTCTTGATAGATGAAAATGATTATAAAAAAAGAAAAGATATCATCCTAACAGGGCGAACACTATTTGGTGCTAGAAGCCCAAAGGGACAGGAAAAGGATGATCACTATTTTGGGGCTCTTAGAACTCGTGTTGCTGACTATATGCAAGACTTGGATAAGGAATTGTGGAAACTTGGCATAAATGCAAAGACTAGCCACAACGAGGTTGCCCCATGCCAGCATGAGCTTGCTCCTGTTTACACTGTTTGTAATGTTGCTGTTGACCATAATCAAATAACGATGGAGCTTATGAAGAAGATAGCAGAGAAGCATCATTTTGCTTGTCTTTTGCATGAAAAGCCATTTGCTGGTTTTAATGGCTCAGGTAAACATATAAACTGGTCGCTTGCAACAACAGATGGCGTTAACCTTTTTGAACCAGGCGATAACCCTAAAGACAACTTAATATTCTTACTATTTTTCGTAGCTGTAATTAAAGCTGTTGATGAGTATCAAGACTTACTACGCATAAGCGTTTCTAGTGCAGGTAACGATTATCGCCTTGGTTCTAGTGAAGCTCCTCCTGCAATTGTATCTATGTTTATTGGTAGTGACTTAGAAGATGTTTTAAACTCCATCGCTGAAGGTACAGTTTTTGAAGAGAAGAAGAATAAGAAAATGAAACTAGGCGTTCATGTACTTCCTGAAATAGCTAAGGATTCGACTGATCGTAATAGAACAAGTCCCATGGCATTTACGGGAAATAAGTTCGAGTTCAGAATGCCAGGTTCTTCTTTCTCTGTCTCAGGTCCAACTGTAGTTATTAATACGGCAGTAGCATCTTCACTTAAAAGTTTCTATGAAGAGCTCAAGACATGTGATGATATTTCATCTAGTGTGATTTCTTTAGTTGGAAGGGTTTATCTTGAACACAAAAGGATTGTATTTAATGGTAATGCTTATTCCGATGAATGGAGAGAGGAAGCTGAGAGAAGAGGACTAATGAATCTAGTCGGAGCTCCTGAAGCTTTTGATAGATATACTTCTGAAAAGAATATTAAGCTTTTTGAAGAGTTTGGTATTTATTCAAGAAAGGAAGTTGAGAGTAGAAAAGAGATTCATCATGAAGAGTATTCAAAGACTGTTAATATTGAGGCTCTTTCTATGCTCGATATAGCTTTAAAACGTATCTATCCTCAAGCTGTTAAGTATGCATCATTCTTGGCTGAGTCAATAAAGAATGTTAAAGATGTTCTTCCTTCTTCTGTTACTGAGCCAACTCAGGAACTCTTAAGTCGAGTTTTAGATCTCTCGAATAGCTTATACAAGGAATGCTCTATATTAGATGTAACAATAAAGGAAGCTCTTTCTCTTAGTGGTTCTGAACAATCTCACTACTATTACAGTCAAGTTATTCCTAGAATGAAAGAAGTCAGAAAGTATGCAGATGACCTAGAGCTAATCGTCTCTAAAGAATATTGGCCTCTTCCTACTTATAGTGATATTTTGTTCTACAACTAATATGATTATTTATTTAACATAAAATGAAATAAACATATTATGTAACAAAAAAGAGACTGGCTATTAACCAGTCTCTTTATTATTTAATCTTATTTTATTTCCAAGAATGCTTTATAAGCATCATTAGCAGAAATAATGTCTTTTACCGATGAGATTTCCCAAGGTGCATGCATTGAGAGAATTGCAACTCCGCAGTCAATAACTTGCATGCCATAGTAAGCTGAGAACTTAGCAATTGTTCCACCACCACCAACATCAACTTTAGCCATTTCTGCCATCTGATAAGATACATTTTTTGCTTCTAGTGCTGCTCTAATTTTTCCAATAAATTCAGGATTAGCATCACTTGCTCCGCTCTTTCCACGTGCACCTGTGTACTTATTGAAAACTACGCCACCAGCAAGGAACGAAGAATTTTTCTTATCATAAAGAGATGCATTTAATGGGTCAAACGCACTGTTAACATCAGAAGAAAGCATCATTGAATTCTTTAGTGCTCTCTTTAGAGTAAGAGAAGAATACTTTCCGAGCTTATCGAGAACTTCTGCTGTTGCGTTTTCAAAGAAGAGAGAATCCATTCCTGTTGCGCCAACAGATCCAATTTCTTCTTTATCAACTAAAAGACAACATAGTGTTCTTTCTGTTGTTTTTGGTGCAGAGAGTAGGGCATCGAGAGAAGTAAAAGCACAAATTCTGTCATCCTGACCATAAGAAAGAACCATCGACTTATCTAAGCCAAGATACTTTGCCTTTCCTGCAGGGACAACTTCTAACTCTGCAGAAAGGAAATCTCTTTCCTCGATTCCGTACTTTTCTTTTAGGATGCTGAGAATCTTTTCTTTTGCAGCATCCTTTTTGTCTTTGTTTTCCTTATCTTTTATTGATTCATTTAAACCAACAATTAAGTCAAGTTCTTCGCCTGTGATGAATTCACTTGCTGTCTTCTTCATTTGATCTTGAGCCATATGAGGAAGGATGTCTGAAATACAGAATGTGAAGTCATCGTCATCTTCTCCAATAACAACATTTAATACTTCGCCATTTGTTTTGCAGACTACACCATGGATAGCAAGAGGAAGAGTAACCCATTGATATTTCTTAATTCCACCATAGTAGTGAGTATCTAAATAAACAATTCCATTATCTTCATAGAGAGGATTCATCTTAATATCGAGACGAGGAGAATCGATATGTGCTCCTAGGATATTCATTCCTAAAGAAATATCTTCTTCTCCAATCTGATAAAAAGCAATTGCTTTTCCATAGTTGGAAACAAAAACCTTGTCTCCACTCTTTAGTTTAGAGACAGTTGCTATATCTTTATAGCCCTTTTCTTCTGCTAAAAGAATTGCTTCTTTTACGCATTCTCTTTCTGTTTTTCCTTTATTTAGGAAATTTAAATATCTTTCAAGTAGATTGTTCATAACTAAAGAATATAACTAATTAGAAAAAAGAAAAAGATAGAAACATAATATGTTTAATTGTTTTCTGTTAAACAGAATACGTTAAAAATCATTGAACCTAAATAAAACGTTAGTAGCTCTCTTAGCTATTGTAGTTGCTAGGCTATAAAAAATCCTCTTATCGAAATAATAACAATAAGGGGATTTCATTCAGACATATTTACTTGACTGCTATACTGTATTCAAATTTTTTTCAAATTCTTCTTTTGATAATCCAGATTCTTCAATGGCTTTATCGAGAGGAAGATATCCTTTTTTAACAAGAGAAAGAAGAGTAACAAGTTTCCCTTTTTCAAGACCGTCTTTTTTACCAAGTGCTATTCCTTTTTCAAGGCCACTCTTTTCACCAAGAATCTTTCCTTTTTCGAGACCACTCTTTTCACCAAGAATCTT
>DHMZ01000032.1 GCA_002406055.1 Spirochaetales bacterium UBA4629 | reverse complement strand
AAAATGAAAAATATGTCAAAAGAGAAATCAATTTTTATTCATTTGTCTTAAGAAAAAGAAAATAGATAATAAAAGAAAGACTAGTGCATAACCGATAACGAAAATAAAGTGAGTAGTAAGTCCACTAAAATTTAGGCTATAGAGAGCCTTTTCTATTTCAACTCCATGATAGAATGGAAGAATAAATGCTATTTTTTTAAATAGACCTCCAACTAAATCTAAATCAAACCATATTCCACTGAGCCATGCTGTCAGGTTTGTCAGTAGTGCTCCACATATTCCTCCAACTTGCTTTGAAGTGAGAATACTACCAAAAAGAAGACCAAGTGAAATAAAGAAAATGCTAGATGGAATTATTGCAAGAATTGCATAAAGAATACCAAGAGTTAGCTTTAAGCCTAAAATTAGCGAGAAAAATAGACATATTGTTGCTTGTAGTATAGCCATTACAAGGAGTGGAATAGTGTAGCCAATTATAAAGTCTACAGGCTTAAGTGGAGTAGTGTAGAGACGCTGAAGCAGAGAACTCTCTCTATCTTTTGAAATTAAAAGAGAAGCAAAGAGTGTCATAAACGATAGTCCGAATATTGTCATTGCTGGCGCAAGGCTAGTTATCTCAAATAGCGAGACTGGAACATTTTTTTGTATTGCACTCAGAAGTATTAAAAGAATGACAGGAAAACCTAAACCAAAAAATAGTGTTAGAGGGTCCCTAAGAATCTCTTTTGTTGTTCTTTTAGAAAAAATTATTGCATTCATTTATTTTCTTCCTCCAACTAACTTTATAAAGGCTTTTTCAAAGCTTTCTTCTCCTTCTTTTTCTTTTATTTCCTTTGCACTTCCTAGTGCTATAAGCTTACCATCTTTCATAATAGCAACTCTATCAGAAAGAGCTTCTGCTTCTTCTAGATAGTGTGTTGTAAGGATTATAGTAATCTTTCCTTTCAGAGACTCAATAAAAGACCATAGCTCATTTCTTGCTATTATATCTAAACCAAGAGTAGGCTCATCTAAGAAAAGAATCTCTGGTTCACTAATAAGACTAAGCGCAATACTTACTCTTCTTTGCCATCCTCCAGAAAGCTTTCCTGCTTTTCTCTTTAAAACGCTTTCGAGAGAAAATGTTTTTGTCAACTCTTCAATCTTTTCTCTTCTTTTTTCTTTATTAAAACCATAGAGAGAGGCAATGAAATCTAAATTCTCTTCAACGCTTAAGTTGGGAGCGATAGCTGTCTCTTGAGGAGATACTCCGATAATCTCTTTAACTTTTTGTTTCTCTTTTATTATAGAATAGCCATTTAAAAAGGCTTCTCCACTTGTTGGTTGGGTTAGTGTAGATAACATTTTAATTGTTGTTGTCTTTCCTGCTCCATTAACACCAAGAAGGGCAAAAAGTTCCCCATTTTCTACATCTAAGTTTAAATTATCTACAGCTGTGAGATTCTTATAACACTTAGTCAAGTTAACACACTTTATTGCTTTCATTTTTTTTCTCCAAAAAACGATTTTTTAATCCTAAAAAATTATCTGACAAAATATTGCTGATAGTCTCTTCATCAAGATCTAAAAATGAAGTGGCAATCATTGATGCAATACCATGAACACAAATCCACATTTCTAAATGAAAAAGCTCTGCTTCCTCTTTTGTTATTCCTAATTGCTTTTCAAGTATTTCTGTAAAAGGGGAGAAGTTTAACTTTTCTACTTCTTCATTTGTCCTATCTCTCATAAAAAGAAGCTTAAAGAGTTCTCTCTCTTCCTTTGCAAATGAGATATAAGCCATACCAGATGCCTTATACTTTGGCCACTTATTTTCTTTCATTGCATTTTCTATATATTGGGTATAGATCGTGTATGCTCTCTTAATTATTTCGTTATTAACTTCCTCCATATTTTCAAATAATGAAAAGATGGGCTTTGAGGAGGATTTTAAAGCTTTACCTATCTCCCTAGCGCTTATAGCCTTAAAGCCTTTTTCTCTAACAATTGTTATAGAAGCATCTATTATTTCATCTTTTGTAAACCTAAATTGACGAGGCATAAAACTCCTTAAAAGAAACATCTGTAGCGCAACATGTGTTTCTTTATTCAAAGAAATTATTCTTCTTCTTTTAGCTTGTCAAGGTAAATTCAAAAAGAAAACAAATTGTAAAATCCTATTTTGTTTCTATAAAAACAAAATCCATTAAATATTTTACAATCGATATGGAAATATATATAGATAATTATTGACTATAAATAGTGAAAATGTTTGAATTAGTTGGAAGAAAAGGTCTAGTACCGATTCAATATGATTTAAGGGAGAAAAATATGAGAAAAGCAATTGCTATTCTTATTGCACTTTGTCTTGTTTTTACAGTTTTTTCATGTTCAAAATCAAGCACAAGTGCTACCACAACAACAACTACAACTGCTAGTACAACTAACACAACAAAAGCTACTAGCGAAACTAAAGAAGCTACAGTTACTCCACAGAAAGAAGAAGTAAAGCAGGAAACTGTTGTAGCAACACCAGCTGTTAAGGCTGAAGAAAAGAAGAGCAGTCAGACTTATAAGTTTGGCATGGGTGTAGTATTTGAAGACAACCACACAGACGAGCAGGTATCATATGATGCAATTGTAGCAGCAGTCGTAACAGACGAGAGTGGAAAGATTGTATCAGTAAAGATTGATGATGCTCAGAACAAGATGAATGGTGATGCAATTGATCTCAACAAAGAGTTCAAGAGCAAGAAAGAGCTAAAGTTTGACTACAACATGGTAAAGTACTCAGAAGCAACAAACGAATGGTTCCAGCAGGTTGAAGCATTTGAGAACTACTGTGTAGGAAAGACAGGAGCAGAAGTTGAAGCAATTGCAACAAGAGTAAGAGGAAACGATGAGCCACATCCTGGTTATGTTGTAGCAGCAGACGAAGCACTATTTGCATCATGTTCAATTGACATTGTTTCATTCAAAGAAGCAGTTGTTAAGGCATGCAATGATGATAAGGCAGAAGAGTTTACAACAGATAAGTCATTCACAGTTGGTCTAAAGCTTGAGTCTAATGCAACTGGATCAGTATTACCAACAGAAGATAAAGATGGATCAATTAATATCTATGCAAACTTTGGAGCAGCAGTAGTAGGCGAAGATGGAAAGATTTTAGCTTCTCTTACAGATGCAATTCAGCCAAAGTTCACAGTAGATGTTGACGGAGAGATTACAGCTAGCTCATATAACGGAACAAAGAAAGAGCTTGAGTATGACTACAACATGGTAAAGTACTCAGAAGCAACCAACGAATGGTTCCAGCAGGCAAGAGCATTTGAAGAATACTGTGTAGGAAAGACAGCAGATGAAGTATTAAATCTTCCTACAAGAGTAAGAGGAAATGACGAGCCACATCCTGGATACGTTGTAACAACAGACTCAACACTCTTTGCATCTTGCTCAATTCAGATTACAGACTTCATGTATGTTATCGGAACTGCAGCTAAAGAAGCTAACTAAAAGATGACAAAAAAGAAATATATGCCGGGGATAGCTATTATGCTTTTCCTCGGCATACTTGCTATAATTAGTTGTAATAAAACAAATAGCAATACTCTCACAAATGAGAGTGTGAGTGTGTCTAACCAAACTGTAAAAAGTAAGGGAAAGGTGTATTTTGACCTCTTTGATACAGTTTCATATATCTACTCTTACCGTGGTGATAGTGAAGAAGAGTTTATTGAGAATACAGATTTGGCTTACTATACTCTTCTTAAGTACCACCAACTTTTCGATATTTATCATGAATATGAAGGAATAAATAATCTTTGCACAATAAATAAAAATCCATTAAAGGAAATTGAAGTTGATAGTGCCTTAATTGAATTTTTATTGTATGCAAAAAAAATGAATGACCTAACAAATGGCGAAATGGACATTATGATGGGCTCTGTTCTTTCTCTTTGGCATGATGCAAGGTATTCAGATGAGCCTTATCTTCCTGAAAAAAGTCTGCTTGAAGAGGCTAATAAGTATGTCGGCTTTGATTTCATTGAGATAAATAGCGAAAATAATACAGTTAAGCTTTTAAGTGATAAAGCAAGCATAGATTGTGGCGCTTTAGGAAAGGGCTATGCGACAGAGAAGGCTGCAGAAGCTCTCAAAGCCAAAGGTGTTACTAGCTATGTGTTAAATATAGGTGGAAATATTAGGATAATTGGAACAAAGCCTGACGGAAGTGGATGGCGTACTGGAATAAAGAATCCAAAAAATCCTGAAGGGGATTTTATTGTTACACTAAACTTGAAAGATACTAGTTGTGTAACAAGTGGAAATTATGAGAGATATTTTGTTGTTGATGGTGTGAAGTATTCACACATTATTGATAAAGATACTCTTTTTCCTAGTACATACTATGATTCTCTTACAGTTATCACTGATAGTAGTGCTTTAGCAGATGCTCTAAGCACAGCACTATATTCAATGGAATACAGCGAGAGTTACAACACAGCACTTAAAGCTGGAGTTGATTGTTTATGGGTTTTCCCTTCAGGAGAAGTGAAGTATACTCCTAGTTTGGAAAAACTGATTATTAAATAGAATACTTTAATAAGGGGGCATGCAAATGCTTTTCAAAAAGAAGATATCAGCAGTACACGTACCTCATTGCAAATCCACACAGGATATGCATTCTGTACGCATTACTCCACCTGAATCTGTAACAATTCCAATGCATATGCATTCTGGGGTTCCTGCAGTTCCAGTTGTTGCTGTTGGCGACCATGTTTACATTGGCCAGCTAATTGCAAAAGAAGGAGAGGGAAGGGTAAGTAGCCCTATCTATGCTTCTATTAGTGGAACTGTTACAGCAGTAAGTGAGAAGTTAGTATCCATTAAGAGCGATGACAAGATGGAGAAGGACCCGCAGCTCAAAGCACCAAAACTAGAGACTCTTGATGACTTTCTAGATGGATGCCGTCATTCCGGCATTGTCGGACTTGGTGGTGCAGCATATCCTCTACATGGAAAGTGGGAAGCACTAAGAAAGAACAAGATTGATACTGTTCTTATCAATGGTGCTGAGTGCGAACCATACTGTACAGCAGATAACCGTACTATGGTTGAGGATGCTGACGATATTAAGAAGGGCATAGAGATTCTTAAGAAGTTCAGTGGGGCATCAAAGTACATTATTGGTATTGAAGCCAATAAAATGGAGGCTATTAATCATCTTACAGATGTCTTCTCTTCAGATAACCAAGTTGAAGTTATGACACTTAAGAGTGTATATCCTCAGGGAGCTAAGCAGGTTCTTTTGTATAATGCAACAGGCAAAGTTGTTATGGCTGGTCAGCGTCTTGCTTCTCTTGGCGTTATTATAACTAACGTAACAACACTTGCGAAGATGGCTCAGTACTTTGAGACGGGACTTCCTCTTGTTGATAAGTGTGTATCTGTCGATGGTACAGCAATTAAAGAACCAAAGAATATAATTGTACCTATTGGAACAAGCTTTGAGTATTGTATTGAGGCTTGCGGTGGCTTTAAGACAGAGCCTAGGAAGATTATTGATGGCGGTCCAATGATGGGTAAAGCTATCAGCGATCCAGACAAAACTGTTGTTGAAAAAGCTACATCAGCTATCGTTGCAATGGATGAAAAAGAAGCAACTCTTCCTGAAGAGAGTCAATGTATCCACTGTGGTAGATGTGTTAACGCATGTCCTCTTAATCTTAACCCATTTGAATTCTCTGATGCTTTAGAGGAAGAGAATGAGGATAAGAGAGAGCTAATACTAAAGAGAGAGGACCTTCCTCTTTGTATGGAATGTGGCTGTTGTGCTTTCGTTTGTCCTGCTCATAGACCACTTGTTCTTCATAATAGAGAAGGTAAAGCCTTCCTTAAATCAAGGAGAAAATAATGGGAAAATATAATCTTATCACACCTCCTTCTCCACATTTTCATGATAAAAGCTCAACAACAAGAGTAATGTTGGATGTAATAATTGCACTTCTTCCAGCTACAATTGCTGCTCTAGTTATTTTCGGCTTAAAGGCTCTATGCTTAATCAGCGTATGTGTTCTTACAGCTGTTTTATCTGAGACGATCTTTAATTTAATTGTTAAGAGAAAGAATACTGTTGGAGATTTGTCTTGTATCGTAACAGGTCTTCTTCTTGCTCTCAATTTGGGAACAGATGTTAAGGTTTGGCAAGCTGCAGTTGGAACATTGTTCTCAATTGTTGTTGTAAAGATGCTTTTTGGAGGAATTGGAAAGAACTTTGCAAACCCAGCAATTGCAGGAAGAGTATTCCTTCTTGATTCTTATTCTACAGTTACATCATTCTCTAATCCAATTGGAGTAGAACTTGTTACAAGTGCAACACCACTTGTAATTCTTAGCCAGAATGAACTTTCATCAATGCCTTCTATGGCACAGATGCTACTTGGTTTACATGGCGGTACAATTGGTGAGACATGTATTATTGCTCTAGTCATCGGTTGGATTTATCTATCTGTACGTGGAGTAATTAAGTGGTATGTTCCACTTTCCTACATTCTAACTGTATTTGTTCTCTATTTCTTTGCAACATTTGATCCATACTATGCATTCTTAGAAATCCTCTCTGGCGGACTTTTCTTAGGTGCAATCTTTATGGCAACAGATTATGTTACAACACCTATTACAAATAAGGGTAAGGTCGTATTCTGTATTCTCTGTGGTATTCTTACATTTATCATCAGACGCTTCTGTTCACTTCCAGAAGGAGTATCATTCTCAATTCTAATTATGAATATCTTTACTCCTTACATTGAGAAGCTAACACATACTGTTCCATTAGGAGGTAGTACAAATGCAAAATAAGAAATTATCTCAGTTTTTACTTGTTTTAATTACATTAGTTGTGGCTATTGTTTTGCTTTCACTCCTCAATATCGTTACAGCTCCAATAATTGAACAGAATCAAATGGGAGCAGAATTAGAGCCTCTATATAGAGTAATGGATGGAGCTAAGGGCTTTGAGAAATTAGAGCTTGATAATCTTCCTTCAACTGTTAAGAGTGTTTGGAAGGAAACAAGTGGTATGGGCTATGTTGTAAGAAGTGCAACAAATAAAGGCTTCACAGGTAAAGATATCGAGCTTACATCTGCTATTAGTACAGATGGTAAGGTTATATCTATATCTCTAGATGCATACCCAGAAACAAAGGATTTCGGTTCTGATTATCCTCTTACATTCGTTGGTCAGGATTCAACACTTAGTGGTACAACAATTGTTGCTGGTGTTACTTATTCTTCTTCCGCTTTCCGTGGCGCAGTCGCTGATGCTTTCAAAGCATTAACAGACAATAAGCTTGTTACTGAAGCAAAGAAGGAACCAAAGCAGATTGTTGAAGAGATGCTACCTGTTGTATTTGGTGAAGCACTCAATCCTAAGTCACTTGTTCAGGCTACTGAATTTGATTCTTCTATCAGTGGTGTACAGAAGGCATACCTGGCAAATAATAAGGCAGCAGTTGCATACTGGGTTGAAGAGAATGGTGAGAACTATGTTGCTATTTCTAATGTAGATGGAATTACTGTTTACGATATGGATAGCAAGGTGACATCTTCTCTCAGTTCTACTACTACTTCTTCTCTCTACGATGAAGCAAAGAGTAAGATTAAGGATGATGCTAAGAAAGACCTTAAGAGACTTGTAAAAGCATTCTCTTCTGCTACATCAACACGTCTTTCACTCTCTGGTATCGATACAAATGTTACATCGGCTTATCTCATTGAAGATAGTGGCAAGAAGTATTATGGCTTTGGTATCCGTCCTTATGGATTTGGCAACGAAACTATGGTTATGTACCTTGTTCTTACAGAAGATGGAAAGATCTACTCATTCTCTGTTAAGGAGTTAATCATTGAAGCAGATTACTTCTCTCAGTACACACTACGTGATGATTACTATGACACATTCGTTGGTCTCGATTCATCTTGGAGTGGAGATGAAGCAATAATTAGCGGAGCAACACTTTCTAGCGATGCTGTTAGAGATGCGCTTAACGATGGTTTTGCTGTTTATGCTTCTTTAAAAGGAGGTAATAACTAATGAATAAGAGAAATACTTTTCTATCAGTGCTAGTAATGGGAGTTGTTCCTGCATTAGCATTAACAAGTAGTGCTTTGACAGCACTTTACTTTGCGCTTTGCGTTATCGTTCTATCAGTTGTTTCTCGCTTAATTCTCGTTCCATTAACAAAGAAGAGTGAGAATGCAACAAGAATGATTTTAATAATCATCGTAAATGTAACGCTTGTAAGTGCTCTCAGCATGCTTCT
This sequence comes from Spirochaetales bacterium UBA4629, assembly GCA_002406055.1. Taxonomy (GTDB): domain Bacteria; phylum Spirochaetota; class Spirochaetia; order Sphaerochaetales; family Sphaerochaetaceae; genus Ornithospirochaeta. The sequence continues at coordinate 4,153 of DHMZ01000032.1, read as the reverse complement.
CAACGCCTTTATGCACTCTATATATAATTCGTTTGGCATATATTTCTCACTTCTTGCCCTGTGTGGTCTATTACTAATCACAATTAGTGATGAAAAGGATAAGAGTTTGAAGGAGAGTCTATCTAGTGGACTAAAAATTTCCCTTCTCTATGGATGCTCACTTGTATTAACAGGAGTCGTGAGAGAGGTCTTTGCTTCTCGTTCATTCTTCTCTTTAGAGCTTTCATTTATAAAGGAATCTCCATTACCACTACTAGCTAAAGCACCAGGAGCATTCTTTATTTATGCCGTCATTCTTGCTTTACTTAGCGCACTCTGTATTAAGGAGGATAAATAATGGACGCTAAAGAATTATTCTTACTCTTAGTCGGATGCATTTTGTCATCTAACTATGTTCTTGTTCATTTCTTTGGAACAGAGAGCTTATTAGAGAACAATAAAGAAAGTGTTAAGGGAAATTTAATCTTTTCTTTATATCTCTTAGTTGTATTATTACTTTCTTCTCTTCTTTTATGGCCACTTGAAAAATTTGTTTTAGCAAATCTTGGCTATCTAAGATTAGTTGTTTATACCCTTGCTATATTGCTTTTTGTTGCCCTTGTATCTGTTGTTATGAAGAAAAAGTTTAGTTCATTTGTAACTCTTGCTCTCTCTTCTGCAGTGCTTGGTTCACTATTATTCTTCAATAATGCTCAATATTCAATTCTACAGAATATCTTTGCATCTGTTGGAGTTGCAATTGGCTACCTATTAACAAGTTTAGCTCTCGGTGCTGTTAGTGAAAAAATAAGAGACAAGAATATTCCTTCTCCATTTAGAGGAGCACCTATTCTTCTTGTCGCTTTATCTATTATTTCTCTTACAGTATTTGCATTCTAATGAATAAAAAAACTATAAGTGGATTAATTGTACTACTTATTATCGCCCTCATAATTATCTCTTCATTCTTCCTTTTTAAACCAAAGGAAGTTGGAGATAAGGCGAGGGTGCTTATTGATGGTATAGTGAGTGGAGAGTATTCACTTAGTGAAGATGGAATTTATTCTCTAAATAACGGATATAACACTATGGAAATAAAGAATGGAAAAGTAAGGATGAAAACCGCTCTTTGCCCAGATAAGATCTGCGTTAAGGAAGGTTGGAAGAACAAAAATGGCGAATGCATAACTTGTCTTCCTGCTCACTTGGTAATAGAAGTTATAAAAGAAAATGGAGAAGTGGACTTAGTTTTGTAGTTATGGAAACAAAAAGAATAACAAGGATGGGACTTCTTGTTGCACTCTCTCTTATTCTTTCTTATGTTGAGAGTCAAATCCCATCATTTTTTATGGTGCCTGGAATAAAGCTAGGACTGAGTAATGTTTGTATTGTCTTTGCCCTCTACACACTTTTCTATAAAGATGCCTTTTTTATTTCTATTCTAAGAGTCTTTATTTCATCACTATTGTTTGGTTCTGTGCTTTCGTTGCTATATTCTCTTTCTGGAGCTATTGTCAGTTTCTTTATAATGGCTCTTATGAAGAAAACTGGAATCTTCTCTTCTCTGATTGTTTCAATAGTTGGGGGCGTTATGCATAATACAGCGCAGCTATTAGTTGCAATTCTTGTTATTGGAACAAGTGCACTGTTGTATTACATACCTTTCTTGCTAATTAGTGGTGTTGTAACAGGAGCTGTAATTGGCTATTTAGCATCTATTGTCTTAAAGCGAATGGAAGAAGATAATTCTATTGTAGTTTTATAAAAAAGGAAAAAAGAGTATTTTTACATAGGGCTTTATTATGAAAAAAGATTTACAAGATATTATAACAAAGAATGAAAGTGGAGATTTTTCTCCTAAATTTTTTGAAACAGATAGTAAGATGGGAAGCTTTCAGAAGGTAATCCATGTTATTACATCTATTTTAGAGATAGTTTTAACAATTGCATTACTTCTTGGTATTGTTCTTTCTAGTGTTAATTTGCCATCTATCTATAGCTCTATTATTGCTGGTGGTTCATCTGGCCTCAGAAGCTTAATAGATTATGTTGCTTTAATAATCATTGTTATCGAGCTAATTCATGTATTGAATTTGCAGAATTTGCAATCTGTAATTGAAATATTAATGATTGCATTTACACGTGAGCTTGTAATTAAAGAGTGGACTGTTTGGCAGTTATTACTCGGTGTTCTCTGTATAGCAGGACTCTTTGCAACAAAGAAATACCTTATGGGCAACAAAGAAGAGTAATGGCTTTTATTGAAGTAGATAATATCAGTTATTCTTATCCTAACTCCTCTTTTTTATCTATTGATGGAATAAGCTTGAAGGTAGAGAGAGGAGAGTTTTTGTCTATTTTAGGACCAAATGGAAGTGGCAAAAGTACACTAAGCTTAATCCTTGCGGGCCTTATCAAAGAGAGCAGTGGCTCTATTGTCGTTGATGGAAAGAGTGATATTTTATCTAGACGAGATAAAATTCGAGTTGTCTTTCAAAATCCAGATAATCAAATAATTGGAGAAACAGTAGAAGAGGACGTTGCCTTTGGCCCTGAAAATCTTACACTCGGGCAAAATGAAATAAGAGAGCGTGTAGATAGAGCACTGAAAGAATGTCGACTATATGACAAAAGAGAGTGTAATCCTCTTAACCTATCGGGAGGAGAGAAGCAACGCTTAGCTCTTTCTTCTATTCTTGCTTTAGAGCCTGAATGCATTATATTTGATGAAGCAACAAGCATGCTTGATGAAAATGATAGGAAGTCTATTTTGAGTCTTGCCATAAAAGAAGCAAAAGAGAAGGGCAGAACTGTTATTTATATTACACATCATACAGACGAAATATTAGCATCAGATAGAGTTCTTATCTTCGATGGGGGAAAGATTATTAAAGATGGTAATGTCAGAGAAACGTTAACTTATTCTCTTTTAAAGGAACATAATCTTCCGCTTCCTTATTATTTAGATTTATCCCATAGACTTAAGTTAAAAGAGTGCTTAACTCAAGACGAACTTGTTGAAGAAATAGAGAAGAGGTCTCATATACAATGAAAAGCATTACTCTTGGAAGGTATTACCAAAAAGAGAGTATTATTCACTCTCTAGACCCTCGAACTAAGCTTGTATTCCTTCTTCTTTATATAGCAAATGTTTTCTATTTTAATTCTATTTCAACTCTATTGTTATCTGCTGTATTCCTTTTCTCTCTTATTCTTCTATCACGAGTACCTCTTTCATATTTTTTCAGAGGCACGGGGAAACTTATCATACTTTTCTCCATATTTGGCTTATTAATCTTGTTGACGGAAGAGAATGGCGAAAGAAAAGCAATTTTTATGATAGTAAGAATGGTCTTAGTTCTACTATCATCAACTCTTTTAACACTTACAACAAGACCCAAAAAGATAGCCGAAGGGATAGAAAAAGCTCTAGGAAAAGGAGTTCTTAAAAAGAACATTCATGTATTTGCGACAATTATTATGATAGCTTTTAGATTCCTTCCAATCTTGAGTGATGAAGCTAATAAAATAATTGAGGCCCAAAAGAGCAGAGGGTTAGACTTCGAGGAGAAGAACATCTTTACTAAAGCTCATCTTTCTCTCTCAATATTAGTGCCACTCTTTGTTTCTGCATATAAAAGAGCAGATGAACTGGCATATGCTATGGATAACAGAGCTTATAGTAGCAATGGAGAAACAACATCTCTTTATCCATTGAAATATAAAAGATCTGACTATATTAGTTATGTGGCTATCTTTGCTTTTCTAGCGATTAACTTTTCTTTGGAGAGGTTTTTATGGATATAAAACTAGAGAATGTCTTTTTCTCCTATAAAAATGAAAAAAAACCAATATTGAAGAATATAAATATTTCATTTCCAGAAGGAAAGGTTACAACTCTTTTGGGACCATCAGGAAGTGGAAAGAGCACGCTATTAAAGCTACTTAATGGACTATATAAACCAGATAGTGGCCATGTCTTAGCCTCTTCTTTTGACATTTGGGATAAATCTTATTCAAGGAAAAAACTAAGAGAGAAAGTTGGTCTTGTCTTTCAATATCCAGAGGATCAGCTCTTCAGTCAGACAGTGCTTGAAGATGTTGCTTTTGGCCCAATGAACCAAGGGCATAGCAAAGAAGAGAGCATAGAAGAAGCTAAGAGAGCACTTGCTTT
>DHMZ01000031.1 GCA_002406055.1 Spirochaetales bacterium UBA4629 | reverse complement strand
CAAAATTCGGGACTGAGCCGAAATAAAATCACAAGCCGCCACAATATTTCCCCTATTGAAGTTAAATCAAGCAAAAACTACACTCTGTCATCTTTAAAAAAATTTAAAGAAAAATTCTCTGAACAGTTGTATTCATCGTATTTATTACACACTGGAGACTTAAAAATAGAGGATGATATTATATTTCTTCCATTATACATGACACCATTGCTATGAAGGTAATGCTATCTATCTAGATGAACTAATTCTCACTCTTGTAAGAAAGTTGATTCTAAAAGCTATATTCAAAATCTGTAAAACGATATTTGTCTTTGAAAAGCTGAGTTTCTCTTTTTAGCAACCTATACGCCCTGTTTTTGCCTCTTGGCATATTCAGGGTCTATATCACTACAACACCTCTGCTCTTAGCTAATGGTTCAAAATTTCTATTTCGGTTCCTTTATACTAAACTTTCGCCATCAAATTAAACATTACAGGACAGACAAAAATCTGCCCCACGATAAAGAGGAGCAGATTTAAAGAACTATAAATTCTGTTCAACCTTAATAAGAAGAAGCATTAAGCAATCTTACATCAACAGCTTTTCCTCCAACTGTCGCACTAGTATACGTTGTTTTACTACTTGCCATATTTCCTGACAGCTCAAAAGTAATATCTTTATAGGATGTTCCATTTATTACTAAACCAGATACCTTCTGTGTTCCACGCATTTCTGTCGTTTTTTCATCAACTGCTTTCACATCAAAACTAGAAGTACCACTCATTGTTAAACTGCCTTCTTTTGCCTCTTTTGCATTGGCAGTGGTATACTTATACTTTATCTCTAAACCTTTAATTTCAGTCGATGTAGAATAAGATATTACTCCCTCAGTCTTTGAGTCATTAAGGATTGTTCCCTTTGCACTTACAACTTCAGTAACGATTCTTGTTTCATTTTCGATTGAAGATACTAGGGAAGTAAGTGTATTGGTATCTATTTTTTCAGCAGTTAATTCCGTCTCCTTACCCCCCCCCAAGCCTTGAAGCTAAAGCTATATTTGACATAGCTCCTTTTGTTTTCTCAAAATCTTCATAATTCTTAATAACTTCTTCTGACTTGTCTTTCTCGCATCCTACGAAAGAGAATACTACTAGAAAAACGACTAATAAAATTGTGAATAGTTTTTTCATATATTTCCCCTTTTATTTTGATACTTTATTATTTGGAGCATTTTTAATATTAAGACAGAGAAATATTTTCGTATTATGCTATATTTTTGGCTAATTTTTCAAAAAGTAAGAAAATTATTTAACATATTGCTATATTTTTTCATTATCTATATAAAAACAAACAAACATATCCAACTACCAACTGTGTCCATATTCCATAAGCAATATTTTTCAAAAATAGCACATTCTTTTGTATTTACTTATGCTAATGATACTATCTAGATGCAAATCCATTTTGCACAAAAAAGTAAAGAAACAAAGAGTTTGACCTCTAATTAAAAGTAGTAGTAAACTAGTTTAGAAGGAAAAAACAGTGAAAGATAAGCGTATTACAATAGCAGATATCGCAAAAAAATCTGGATACTCAAAGACAAGTGTTTCATTTGCCTTTAATTGTCCAGAGAGAATTAGCGCTACTGCAGTTGAAAAAATATTAGAAACAGCCAAAAACCTAGATTATATACCTGATCCTATAGCTAGAAATTTTTCTTTGGGACAACATTTTTCATTAGGTTTTTTAGCTCCTCAGTCATTAGATATTACTATTCTAAATCCACATGCAGTTGAGGTTTTGAGGGGAATTGGAACAGTTTGCGAGAAAAATGGATATACGTTAACTCTTATTCCACCACTCCACTCCTCAATAGCTGAGGCTATTAAAAATGCCACAGTAGATGGCATTATTGGCATGGGGTTGGAATTTAAGAGCGATATAAGAGAAGCACTAAAGAAAAGAAAGCTTCCTCTTGTTTGCTTAGATGCAATTGAAGAAGATGATACCTATAGTATCTCAATAGACAATAGCGAAGCAGCCTTTACTCAAATGTCTAAAGTCCTAGAAAGAGGACACAGAGATATTGCAATTATTTCCCTTCCTGAAGCTGCATACATTGAGACAAAAGATGAAATATCACCAGGTGTCGCACAATACAGAAGTATGGGATACAAAAAGGCATTTGAAAGATATCAAGCAGAAGTAAATATATCTCAAGTCGCTGAAGTAGCAACCTTCCAAGGAGGAAAAAGAGCAGCAAAAGAAATTCTTTCTAAAGCAAATCCTTCCTGTATTGTAACTATGTCAGATATTCAAGCTCTTGGTGTTATCGAAGAGTTGAAAGAGAGAAAAATTAGAGTCCCTGATGATATCTCAGTCGTTGGTTTTGATGGCTCAGTTAAGGAGTATCCACTTTCATTCTCTCTCGCAACTATAGATCAAAATGGATACAAGAAAGGCGAGAAAGCAGCAGAGGTTCTTTTCAATATTCTTAAAGGAAAAGAACCCTCTGAAAACAAAATTCTCATGCCATTTAGCTTTATTGATGGTGGCAGTTTAAAATCTATTTAAAAGTTTTAAAGCTCTATCAGGGTAATTAGTTATTACTCCATTAATAGACTTTTGAATCATACTTTTTATATCCTCTTCTTTATTTACAGTCCAAGCATTAATTTTAAGACCAAGAGAAGAGGATTCTTTTATCATCTCATCATCGATGAGAGTAAAATCAGGATGAAGAAGATTCAGACCAGCTTCAAATGCTAAATATGAAAGATGTTTAATGTCCAACATCTTTTCAAATAACAACCCACAATCAACATTAGGTAGGAGGCGCTTAACTATTACTAAGCTAAGCCAATTGAAAGAAGAAAAGATAATTTGATTCTCAATCCCGTACTTCTTAACAAGAGCCACAACCTTCTCTTCTATATGAGGATAATAGACAATACCTGTCTTTATTTCAATATTTGCTCTAGTTCCACTTTTCTTAACAAAAGAGCAAAACTCTTCAAAAGAAGGAATTGTAGCATCAAACCTATCGTTTTGTGTTTTACTAGCACGAATTTTAGTAAGCTCGTCTAGTGTTAAATCACTAACAGCTTTGTCTATACCACAGGTTCTAAGTAGAGATTCATCATGTATTACTACTGGCTCTCCATCTTTAGATAGATGAACGTCCATCTCAATACCATCACAACCACTTTCAACGGCCTTTTCAAAGGCAAGCATTGTATTTTCTGGATATAGACCAGAAAAACCTCTATGAGCCCAAACTTCCATATTTCATCTCCAAATTTGCATTTATCTATGCGTAGTGAGAGTAGATAGTTGGCTCAAAACTGTCAATTATAAAGATTAACATTTTTTTCAAGCCCTATTCTTTCTTCTTTTATTGAGTATCTTTTCATCAAAGACGAAATATGATTCATAGCTAAACTTCTTTCCCCTTTTAATCTCAGTAGCCTTGCGTTTTCTTCAATTATCGGGCCAACCATATTGTTAGAAGCATATTTGTCATTGCTAAGCTTATCTTTAAAAACGTGGTCGATAAGCTTACGGCCCTCACGAGCTCTTTCATAAGAGTATGCAATTAAGTTCAAAGATGAGAAGAATGATTTTTCATCCATTTTCCAAAAAGAAGAAAGAGCAACCTTATCTTCATTTGAAAATGAATAGCTATAATCAAAAAGAATATCTTCTAGTGATAAATCAGGGAAGAAGGAAAGGAAAGCTTCATCCCTACTCTTCTTTTGTATTTGCATAATTGATTGCTGTAAAAGAACTTTGAAAAGAGAAAACTCTTTTATTACTATACTCTTCAATTCCTTGTCAAAGAGGATATCATCCTCAATTCTTGAGTAGACAGTTCCCGGGACAAATATGAGTTCATTGTTTTCATTCATTATCGCATAACGCAAAAAGTATTGATTTAGGTAAGCACACCCATATTCTCTAATTATGCTAGTAACATAATTCTCATCTCTATCGAGTATAAGACCATTGTTAATTAATGCTGAAAGAATAAATTTCTCCCTACCATTTGTTTGCCTTTCTTGCCATTTTTTGCTGCACTTGTCCATAGTTCTCTCCGTGAAAAAAAAGATAAATCTCTTACTTGAGAGAAGGCATGGTCGTTAGGATAAGTAGCTAAATGAAACACACTGGTTTTTCTGCCTTCAAAAATACCCAGCAAATATGAATTACAGGAATTATCTCCTTCTTTTAATATAATCCAAAAAAATTAAATAATTAAAACAAAAAAGAAAAAGAAATGTAAAAAAACGAAATGTGATTGCAGATAAGTAAACAAACTACTATTTTCATGTCTATGATACTTCCAAACAATGCACTCTTTAATAAAGATGACTTAAGACGTATTTATTATCCTCTTTTAATGGAGACTCTTCTCTCTGTTACAGTTGGTATTGCAGACACTATGATGGTTTCACAAGCGGGAGAAGCTGCTGTAAGTGGTGTAAGTTGTTTTAATACAATACAAGTCTTCTTAGTCTCTCTATTCTCTGCATTTGGTACAGGTGGAAGTGTAATAGTTGGACAGTTAATTGGCATGGGGAACGAAAAGAGAGCACGCTTTGCCTCTAAAGAGCTCATATACCTAGCTCTCGCTGTCTCCCTTTTTGTAGCTTTTATTTTCTTTTCATTTAAAGAAAGCGTAATGAGACTAATATATGGCAGCGTAGAAGAAGACGTTTTTAAAGCGGCAATAGAATATTCCATTCCAATTATTCTCTCACTTCCATTTATGGCACTCTCTTCTTCTTTAACGGCTATCTTCCGTGCACAGGGAAAGACAAAAAGCACAATGATAGTTTCAACAATTGCCAATGTTGTTAACATTATTGGAAATGCAGTCTTTCTTGTCATCTTTAAGATGGGAGCATTTGGAGTTGGACTATCAACACTTATTTCAAGAATAATAATGGCAATTATTTTCTTAGTTCTTGTCCATGATAGAAAACTCAAAGTATATATTGATTCTCTTTTAAAATTTGAATTCGATTTCAAAATGGCATCAACAATCTTTTCTATTGCACTCCCTTCTGGCTTAGAAAGCTCAATATTCCAGCTAGGAAAGATTGTTACAATATCGACAATAGCAGCCTGTGGAACAGCCTCAATTGCCTCATTTGCCTTCCTCGATAATATGGGAACATTTGCAAATGTAACTGGAAGTGCAACAGGGCTAGCACTAATGGTAGTTGGAGGCCAATGCTGTGGTGCTGGAGAATATGATCAAGCAAAATGGTACACTAAGTACTTTTTAAAAAAGGCTTACGTTTCAATTTTTGTAACATCTGTTGTAGTAATGGCGCTTCTTCCATTTATTATCAACATCTATAGTTATAGTGAAGAAACAAAAAACCTTGCCTTGCTTGTAACATATGAGAACTTAGTAGCTACAATATTAATCTGGCCTATGTCATTTACATTCCCGCAAATACTTAAGAGTGCAGGAGATGTAACATTTACCATGATTGTAGCAATATCATCTATGTGGATATTCCGTGTTGTTTCTGCACGTATTCTTGGCCTTACATTTGGCTTTGGACTTAGAGGTGTAATGTGGGGTATGTATATTGACTGGATAGTTAGAGCAATTTTCTTCATTCTCCGCTACAAAAGCGGAAAATGGATGGAAAAAGGACTCAAAAAAGAGGACTAACACTACTCTATTTTTTGTTCTATCATTAAAGAATGGATAGAAACGAAATAGAAAGAATTAATAATGTGCAAAAATCCTTTTATGAAAGTGGTAAGACATTTTCATACGAAAGCAGAATCGAGAAGTTAGATCGTCTATATTCTTCAATTGAAAAATACTCAGAAAAATTAAAAGAAGCTTTAAAAATAGACCTATGCAAAGCAGAGCAAGAGTCCGAGATGTGCGAAATCGGTCTTACTCTTAGCGAGATTACGTATGTAAAAAAGCATCTAAAAAAATGGATGAAAGAAAAAAAAGTACATACGCCTCTTTCGCAATTTGCTTCCTCATCTTTTATTCGCCCTCTTCCCTATGGAAACGTTTTAATAATGAGTCCTTGGAACTATCCTGTGCTTTTAACACTAGAGCCTCTTTGTGATGCCCTTGCTGGTGGAAACACTGTAATCTTAAAACCATCTCAGTATTCAAAAGAAACAACAACTGTCCTAAAAGAAATGATAGAAGAAACTTTCAGAGAAGAAGAAGTTGCTCTCATTGAAGGCGGAAGAGAAGAAAACAGCGCTCTATTAGATATCAACTTTGATTATATATTCTTCACAGGAAGCAAAGAGGTTGGAAAAATTGTTATGGCAAAGGCAAGTGAACACCTTACTCCCGTTACTTTGGAGCTAGGAGGAAAGAGTCCAGTCTTTGTTACAGAGAATGCATCCATTGAGCTTGCTTGTAAGAGAATTGTATTTGGTAAGCTCATCAATGCTGGCCAAACATGTGTTGCTCCAGACTATATTCTCGTTGATGAAAAAGTTAAAGATGAGCTTCAAAACGCATTAATAAATGAGATTAGAAATCAAGTTGGATCAGATGCTCTACAAAATAGCGAATACGGGAAAATAATTAATGAAAAGCATTTTAAAAGAATACTTGGGTTAATTAACAGCGATAAAATAGTCTATGGAGGGCGAAGCGACGAAGAAACACTAAAGATAGAGCCAACTGTACTAGCTAACGTAAACGAAGACGACAGCGTCATGAAAGAAGAGATCTTTGGCCCTATCTTTCCAATTATTTTCTACAAAACTCTTGATGATGCTATTAAGTATGTTAGGAAAAATGAACATCCTCTTGCACTATACGTCTTCACAAATAAGAGAAAAGAAGCCGATTACATTATGAAAAACATCCTCTTTGGCGGTGGATGTATTAACGATACTCTTGTACATCTAGCAACAAGCTCAATGGGCTTTGGTGGAGTTAGAGAAAGTGGCATCGGGTCATATCATGGAAAGAATGGTTTTGATACCTTCTCACACTATACTTCTATTCTAGATAAGAAGAGATTTATCGACTTACCTATGCGCTACAGACCATATAGCGATAAGAAAAGAAAGCTAATAAAAATATTTCTTAAATAAAGATACTAGACACAACTCTTTATTTAGTTTAATCTTTTCAAGACTTGGGCGGTTAACTCAGCGGGAGAGTGCCACCTTGACGTGGTGGAAGTCATAAGTTCAATCCTTATACCGCCCATTTAGAAAGCTATTCAAATTAGATGAATAGCTTTTTTTTATTGGCTTTTCCACGACATGAAAAAGATATATGCTATAAAAAGCATAAAAGATTACATACTTTCAGTAACATTTTATATTATAAGAAATTATAAAAATGAGGTAAAAATGAGAGTACTTATAGCATCAGATATCCACGGTTCTGAATATAGAGCAAAAGAACTATATGATATATGGAAGAATGAAAATATAGACCAAGTAATTCTACTTGGAGACTTACTTTATCATGGTCCACGTAATGATCTTCCTCCTTTTTATAAGCCTAAGGGAGTTATTCCTCTCCTAAGTGAGATGAAAGACTCTATTATAGCTGTAAGAGGAAACTGTGATGCTGAAGTGGATCAGATGGTTCTTCCTTTTAATATTTCAGATATGACTAGAACATTAACGATAAATGGGAAAAAGATATTTCTACATCACGGCCACCACTCATATGACACAGAAGATGCTGAGATTATAATGAGTGGACATACACATATCCCACTATTAGAAGAAAAGGAAGGAGTACTCTACCTTAATCCTGGTTCAACAACAATTCCAAAGGGAGGAAGTCTACCTTCAGTTGCTATTTGGGATGATAACAAAATTGAAATAATAGGCTTAGACGACAGAAACGTAATCTACAGTTGGAAATACTAGAGTTACAACAACCTTTTCGCCATTCTGAACAATATCTACACTACCATTATGAAGTTCCATAATTTGGTATACGATACTAAGGCCTAGGCCAGAGCCACCAGATGTGCGAGATTGATCTCCCCTACTCCATGGTTCGAAGAACTGTGGAAGAGGAGAAGGAAGAGAGCCATCATTAGTTACTCTTATTACGATATTATTGTCTTCTTCTCCTGCAGTAATTATTGGAGCTTTGTCGCTATTACGATATTCAATAGCGTTGTTGACAACTTCTTCAAGTGCACGTAAGAGAAGCGTGTCATCTGCATAGATAATCGTATCATCCGAGAATGAAAGATTAACCTTATCTTTATTGTTGCATAGAGCTGTTTCAACTTCGTCTTTTAAAACTAGCTCTCTCTTTTCACACTTCGCATCTGGAGATAATAAATATGAATAATACGAGACGCTTGCGATTCTTTCTTTGAGAGTATCATTCTCTTTCTTTAATGTCTCAATAGTCTCATTAGTTAGAGGAAACAGTCCATCTAATACCCCTTCCAAAATCATATTCATGCTTGTAACAGGAGTATTTAAATCATGGGAAATGTTACGAATCCACTCCTTACGAGATGCAGAGTGTCTTCTTAAGTCCTGACCTAAAGCCTCAATAGATTTTCCTATCTGGTTATACTCCATTACATTTGTATCTGGAACAGTGATATCAAAATGTCCTTCACTTAAAAGCGAAAGTGCCTTCTCTATGTTTTTAACATTCTTTTCTGTCTTTTTTGAGACAAAGTAAGCAAGAATAAAACCTACTATTAAGATTAATGGGATAGAGATAGCAAGAACCTTATACACCTCATGAAGAATAAACTTAGTAGGTGTATAGTAATCAACAGAATAGACAAGCACATCTAAATATGCTGAAAGTTCTCCGTTTATATATACAGATATTGTTCCTGCTATATCACCCTTCTTTACAGAAGATGGATATGCAACATAGACTTTTTCTTCTGAGTTTGTCTTATAAAAATCAACCTTTTTAATTTCAGTACCTAAAGGTGATGTCATCGTAATGTCTAATCTATACTTTGCACTTGGTAGCTCATATACATTTGTACGCTTAATGCTAGTAGAGTTATTATCACCAATATATGTGAAGGAATTGTTAACAAAAGAAGCAAGTTGCGGGATTATTTGGCCATTACCAGATTGGCCAAAGGTTATCATTTGGCCACCATTAGCGCTTCTCAAAACAAAGCCACTTATTCGCTCTGAAACATTGGAAAATACGTAATCATATATGCTAGATGCATTTGTAACATCTACTCTAGAAAGTGTAGAAGAGACAGACTCGGCAAATTCATCAAAGACATTGCTTGACCACGTATAAATCAGTCTTTGAGAAAAGACTGTAATACATGCTATTTGCAATAAAGTAATTGCAATTAGAATAAAGATAATTGCAAACAAAAGTCTAAAAAACTGTCTATGCATTAACTCTTCTTTCCTGAAAACCTGTAGCCATAGCCACGAACAGTATCAATCCAATTACCAGGGCGAAGCTTTGTTCTAATATTCTTTATATGGGTATCTACAACACGTTCGTAACTCTCAAAGGAATAATCAAAGCATTCCTCAAGAATTTGGGCTCTTGTAATCAAATTAGGGGCATTAGTTACAAGATAGAGAACTATCCTCCATTCAGCTGCTGTGAGGTTTATTACTACGTCATTTACTCTTATTTCGTGTATATCTTCATCGATAGAAAGCGTATTCTCGCCGTCTGTATATAAATACTTATTCTTTACAGAGGTTGCTCCCTCATCAAGGCGTCTAAAGAGTGCTTGAATTCTTAAGACAAGCTCTTTAGGGCTAAATGGCTTTGTAATGTAGTCATCAGCTCCCAATTCAAAGCCAAGAATCTTATCACTTTCATCTATTCGTGCAGTTAAAAAGATAACAGGCAGGTGTTCATCCTTCTGCTTCATCTCTTTAACAAAAGCAAAGCCATCTCCATCTGGAAGCATAACGTCCTGAATAAGTAAATCAGGAACTCTCTTATTAAAGCCTTCTCTTGCATCAGAAAGAGACTTAAAGCCCTCTGTCTCATAGCCAGAGAGAGATAAATACTGAACAACACCGCTTCTTATTACTTCATGATCTTCAACAACATAAATAAGCTTCATGACTATATTTTCATATCCAAGAAGAATAAGAATCAAGTTTTACTTCTATAACTCTACAAAAACTACACCATTCTAGAAAAAAGACGACAAATATCTCTCTGCTTCTCTTTGTTTTGCTCTACTATATAGGAAGTAGTTTATTCCGATAGATGAGGCCCCTTCTCCATTCTCTTTTCTGTCATGAAAATGAGAAAGAGGATTCTCCTTTAGCTCTTTTATTTTCTCTATATGACTTCTAATTGTATTTGAACCAACTACACATTTGTAGCCATTCTCTCTTAGCTTATCGATAAGAGGTAGGAGCTCTATGTTTGTTTCTGGATAATAGCATTCTTTAAAGGGGTTTGATTTAATCCTTATAGAAAAAAGAGAGGAGAGATGAGAAAAGAATTCCTCTTCGCTTATTTCACCATTAATGAGTCTAGATGAATACTTTTCATATTCCTCTTCATATTTTTTCTCATCCAAATATAGGTATTGAGCAACACTTTTGCTATCCATCCCCCCACTAATAACAACATCGCCCAGATCAAAGATAAAGAGTTTATTCATTTTTCTTACTTTCTCTTTCATGTTTCTTTACTATTGCTTTGTAGCCCACAATGCCAATTATTGTTAATGAGACAATGACTAGTGCAATTACTATAGCTATAGTATAGCTCTTAGTCCCCATTGCACTCCCTCCAATACTACTTAGCCAAGCCGCTGGTATTCGCATAAATGTTGATAGTAAAAAGAATAGCCAGAATGGCATATCTGTCAAACCACAAAAGAAACAGAGCAAATCTTTAGGTGTTCCTGGAATTAAGAAAAGAATAAGAATTATTAAATCTCTCTTTTTATTTGTTTTTAAAAACTTTAATTCGGCTATTTTTTCTTTAGAAAAGAATACCTCTAAGAGTTTTTGACCAAACTTTCTTACAAGCAAAAAAACTGTAATAGAACCAAGAGAGAGTCCTATCGTACTAAGAATTGTTGCATCCAGATGGCCAAAGGCATAACCACCAGCAAGCTCAATTGGACCCCCTGGAATAATTGCAACTAAAACTTGGAGAAAGCAAATACCCACATAACAAAGCTTTCCCCATGCCCCCATGCTATCAATCCAGGCCCTAAATTCCTCTGGGTTTTTAGCACTCTTTACTATAGGAACTCCTATAAAAAAGAAAGCAAAAAAGCAAAAGATGATAAAAATTATAAGAGCAGCAAGCCCAATAATCTTTTGTTGTTTTTTATTTAATTCTTTCGCCACTATAATACCCGACCAGCTCCGGTAGAGAAGATAACTCCATCTTGAAGAGCTATCTTACCATTTACAATTACAGTAGAAATTCCATTGTTTGTTTTGTCATCATTAGCTTTAAGCTCATCCAAGTTAAAGACAACAACATCTGCTCTGTAACCTTCAGAGAGAACACCCCTGTCAAGAAGCGAGAATCTTGATGCTGTCTCACTTGTCATTCTTCTTACAGCTTCTTCTAGTGTTAAGAGCTTTTTATCTCGAACATATTTTGCCAAAAACTCAACAGTTGAATGGTAAGAACGCGGATGAGGAAGCGGAGAGGAATAGAGACTATCTGTCCCAAAACACATTAATGGATGTACCATAATTCGCTCTAAGCTCTCTTGACTCTCTGTTCTATCTGTCATAACAGCAAGGCCCGTCTCGTCCTTTAGAATATCAAAAAGCGTATCTAGAGGATCTTTGTCTCCTCTTATTTGAGCTATCTCTGAGAGTGATTTCCCATTGTATTCAGGGTTTGTTGTTAGATACAAAGCAACAATGTCATCAGGTCCAACTAAAGGATAGATACTATCCCAAGTCTGGGCATTTAAAATCTCATTTCTTATTTCTTCTCGCTCACTATCTAAAGAAAGCGCCATTCTTTGCTCTAAGCGAGTAAGAGCAAGAATGCGAGGAGGAAGAAGAGAAAAGAGAGATGTTGAACCAAATGTATATGGATACTGATCAAACTTAACATCTAGTCCTCGCTCTCTATACTCTTCAATAAGAGAAAGCATTTTATCAACTTCAACTTGATTCTTTCTTCCAATAGCCTTTAAGTGTGATATCTCCGTCTTTACTCCACTCTTAAAAGCAACCTCTAATACCTCTTTTAAAGACTCTGTACAGCCATTTCCCTCTGAGCGATGATGAACAGTGAAGATCTTATTTTCTTCCTTAACAACCTTAAGAATTCTATAGAGTTCATCAATGGAAGAATAAACACAAGGAGAATAATAGAGTCCAGTAGAAAAACCACCAGCTCCACTTTGTAGTTCAGAGCGTAGAATAGAACACATTCGCTCTATCTCTTCGTCGGTTGCTTCTCTTCTGCAATCTTCACCTAAGGAAGCTACTCTAAGCGCTGTATGAGATACTAAGAAAAGTACATTTACGCCTATTTTCTTAGTCATGTAGTAGTTTTTCATAGTCTTGTAGTCTTTCCACTTCCATTCCCGCCACTCACCTAGTACATCTTGCACCATAGTTTTCAAAACTGGATTTGTATATGGAAAGACACCAATACCACAGTTACCAGATATATCTGTTGTAATGCCTTGACCAACTCGAGGAGAGGCTTTTTCGTCATTAAGGAGAAGAAAATCGGTATGAGTGTGGCCGTCAATAAAGCCAGGCGCGACGTACTTACCTGTACAATCTATTACAGTTCTTGCTCTAGCTATCTCTTTATCTGTAACGAGAGCAATAGAATCAGAAAAGATAGCTACATTGGCTTTTTTTGCTTTATTGCCTCTTCCATCCAAAACAAGACCATTTTTTAAGATAATATCATACATTTCTTTTTATCTCCCCATATGTATTTTGCAAGACTCTCTCAATAAATGATGTCATATCAACATAGATACCTTTTGTCACAATGAGAGCAAAGGCTGCCTTTGCTTCATTTATCGAAGAAAGAGGGAATGAAGGTACAATATATCCCCCTCTAAAAAGCTCTCCTGCAAGAAGCAAATAGCAAAAGAAAATTAGATGTCTACTATATGGCTTAATTCTTAACACTTCGCCACTGAGTAGAAGCGCAGAAACAACACTATTGAGATTTGACCAAGAAGAATCATACTGATTCATAATAGTTTCTAAAGAATCCTTGATAGAAATCTTCTCGCCATTTTTTTCAATATAGTCATCTTTTACAGAACCGTCTGTACGCTCAATTCCTCTCATCAAAAGTGAGTAAACTCTCTTCTCTTCACCGATATCCCACTTTCCTCTTTTCTCTCCAAGGTCTCTTAAGAGAGAAGCAAAGTTTACAATTAAAAGATGATTCTCTAACGAGAGATTGTAGCAAAGCTCGCCCTTTAATACAGTCAATACATCTCTACTCTCTATTTCGCTTCCTTCCAATAAAAAAAGGAAGCTTATTGTCTTCGATATTAGATAGTTATAATAAGGAGAATTAAAGTAAGCGATAAGGCTTGTTTGTTTTTTCAATTCATCTAAAGAATCAACATCGATGAATCCAAGTCTGATATCTAAGCTCTTAAAGCGTCTTAGTGCTCTACCATCTCCTGGTTTTGGCGTATCTATTGGAATAACCCAAGACCAACCATTTCTGACAGCACCATCTATTCGGCCATCATTGCACAAAATCCTTACTCTTCTAGGAGTAATGCCCCATTTTTCACTTGCACTTTTGACGTCCATATATTTCATAGGTTAATTTTTACTTTAATAGAAGAGAGAATCAAGAGTTTTTATTCCTTTCTTTCCTCTTTCATTCCGAATACTTAATTCTCCCAAGAAAGATTTTCTTCTAGCCAAGAAGCTAAAAGAGAAAGCCAAACTTGATTGCGCTTATTAAAGCTCTTCACTTCATTAGTGCATACACTCATTCCATGCCCGCCTTTTTGAAAGACATGATACTCGAAATCAACGCCATTTTTTGCTAAAGCTTCTGTAAGTATAATAGTATTCATTACAGAGACAGATTTATCCTGAGAAGTATGCCAGATAAAAGAAGGAGGAAAGTCTTTTGTAATAGCCTTTTCTATAGAATAGTAGGACTTTTTTTCTTCATCTTCACCAGTAAGATTATATGTGCTTTTCTCATGTCCCCACTCTCCAGTTGTCACAACAGGATAACAAAGTACAAGATAGTTAGCTCTTTCTTCTTTATAGTGCACAGTGCTAGAAAGAGCCAAGTGCCCGCCAGCAGAAAAACCTAGAAGGACTATCTTTTCTGGATCAATTTTATATTTTCCGCTTCTTTCTCTTATGTGGCGAATAGCAAACGCGACCTCTCTTTCTGGAGGATTATTTTCTATTCCTTCTCTTCCGACAGTATAATCAAGGATGAAAGCATGGTAGCCTAGAGAGAGAAAATATAGAGCAACAGGTTCTCCTTCTCTCTTAGATTTGTGGCTATAAGCCCCGCCTGGAAGGATGATAATAGCAGGTCTAATTCGCTCTTCTTCCTCAGGATAGACTGGATCAATTTTGTAAGAAATTAAGCTAACACCACAGACCTTTTCTTCAGTAATTTGCACGGTTTTCTTTCCTATATAGCTCTGTGTCATGGATGAGCATATCTGCAAAATGAGGAGCAGAGAAGTCGATAGGTAGTTTTTGCATTTCTCTATCTATTTCCTTTAGCTTCCCGGGATTTTTATATAGCGATTCTATTATGTCTAGCTTCTTTTCTAGGTCATCTTCACACCAGCCAACTGGGTATCTATCAAAGAAAATCTGTGTTGAGCGTCCCATATATAATACTTCAGATACTAAGAATGGCCTCTTTAGATATAAAGATTCCATTAAAGAGTTGGCACCTGCCTTTCCCATCTGCATATCGCATGCCATGATGTATTCTTGAGCGTTGTTAACAAAACCCCTCATATATAAATCGAAGTTAGGATTACTCTTCTTAAATAGATCAAATTCAAGTTCTGTACTCTTACTCTTTCCCCCGATAACAACAACTTGAACATCTAAGCCACGCTTTACGAGACCATATAGGAACTTTGGGCTTCCAATTCCCTCTCCGCCAAGATTGCAAAGAATTGTGAATTTGTTCTTTAAGCCAAGTTTCTTTCTAGCCTCTTCTTTACTAAGTTTCTTACAAACTTCGAACTTCTTTGAAAGAGGGAAAGGACAAAGCTTAACTTTATCTCGCTCTTGTCCCATTGCAATGGTGTGTTCAACACCAATTTCTGTTGAGATATAAACACAAGTTAGATCTGAATCGATTCCTGCTTTAACTTGGTCAAATAAATCTGCTGCGTAATCATAGACAGGACAGACAATGCCTAGCTTTTTTAAGACAGCAGGAAGAAGCGTCGCACCCATAAAGTTTGTAGAAATAATAAAGTCTGGCTTTTCTTTATAGAACCAAGATCGAAAATGTTTAAGAGCTCTTACATCATTACTTAGTGCTTTCAGCGATAGGTGCGCAACGTGTCTGTTTGATAGCTTATTTAGCTTCTTTTCAAGCCTAGGATGATGAAGTAGATATCTCCAATAGTGTTTGCTTACCCATCTGAAGAATGGAACTTTAAAGACTAATAACAAGTCATCTACAACAGCTTCATGGCCTTTATCTTTAAAAGCATCAGCTAAAGCAACAGCTGGAATATAATGACCTTTTCCTGCATCAACATATAAAAAAGCACCCTTCATTTACTTCTCCTTAAAGCCAAGATTCTTCTTTTTTCCCCACTATATCGCCTCAAATACTCTTTAACTCCCATTCTTTTGAATAGGACTTTAAAAAAATAATAGTAGTACTTTGTCAAAAAGAAAAGACTACTATAATATACAACTTGTCTATTTTCTATCTTCTCTCCAAGCTTTATATTCTCCATGTACCCATCCATCTCATCAAGTGAACGGAGAGAAAAAGGAGAATGGCTAAGGCCATTTCTATTTATTCTGTAATTGTATTGGGCCTCTGGTACAAAGACAACACAGCGTGCTCTTATTACAATCTTAGGCATCAAGACAACGTCCTCAAATATCTTATCTTCAGGAAAAGAAAGCGATAAAAAAAGAGCTTTATCCATTAGCCGAGAATGAGAGTAGCAAAACTTCCCCATTGGGCGTGTCATCTCAACTAAAAACTCTTCTCCACTATATACTTCTTCCTTTCCACCTTTCTTTTTTCTCGGCTTATTTCTAAAAGGAACAACTCTTGCACTTGCTATCTCTGCTTTATTTCTCGCTTTTGCCTCATATAGTAGAGAGATAAAATTCGGAGGAAGTATATCGTCTGAATCCACAAAAAGAATGAGAGAAGAAGATGAAAGAGAAAGAAGGCGATTACGGGTATAGCCTATTCCCATATTCTTCTGGCTATACAGCTTTATGCGACTATCTTCTTCTTGAAAACTTTCTACAATTTTCGCACTGCTATCTGTTGAGCCATCATCAACAATTATTATCTCAAGCTCTTTCCAAGTTTGGTTAACAACGCTTGATAAAGTACATGCAATGTACTTTTCACTGTTATAGAGTGGAATAAGTACACTAATTGGCTCTTCCATCACTCTTAATATCTCCTTTTACAAATGCTCTACCATCGAAAAGCGAATGGAAGAAATCAAAAAGAAAAGCAAATGAAGGTAAGAATACCAATGTTGAAATCATACAGGATAGAAGCGTAACGCTCATTAATAGTCCAAAATACTTTATTGGGACATATGTTCCAAATGAAAGGATCATCATTCCTGAGACTATAGATAGAGTTGTTAGCACAATTGGACGCGCAGTATTCTCTACTGTAGACGAAATGCGCTCCTTTATATTCATTCCCATTCTTTCTCTCTCTTTTAGTCTCAGTGAAAAATGAAGAGCATCATCTACGCCACAACCAATAGCAATAGATGAGAAAGAAACAGTAATAATGTCGAAAGGAATTGAAAAAAGATACATAAATAGATAGTTAATCATTATTCCAGCTATAACTGGAACAAGAACAAGAAGACCCTTTTCTACTGAGACAAGGAAAATAGAAGCAACTAAGAATATTGAAACTATAGCTAATAGTGTTGATATCTTCTGATCAGAAAGAAGACGTGAAGAGAACTTCTCACTTATGACAGGATAGCCTGAAACACTTACCTTCGTTCCATATGGAAGAAGTGAGAAGGCATCAACCATAGTTGAATAGACTTCGGCAACACTAGTTGTTGTTATTAGATTCTCACTATTTCCATCCCACGTTTGAACTGTAATTGTAAGCGTATTAAAGTTATTGCTTACAACTTGATTTAAGGAAGGGAAATCACTTGCATAGCTAAGAAGAATGGCCTTCAAAATATTCATCATTCCCTCGTCTTCTGGAATATCATATAGGCCTGTTATTTCTCTAGAAGCAAAGGCAACGTAGCTTGGGAATGAGATTACCTGTAAAACATGCTTACTCTCACTTATCTTCTCTTCCCATGCTCTTACAGCACGTAAATTAGAGGTATCTAAGAAGAAGTTTTCCTCTCCTTCTGGAGCTGTAATTGTAACTGTAAACGGCGTTGTTCCCCCAAGTTCTCGGGAGAAGAAGAGGCAGTCTTGGCCGAACTTATCTTCTTCTGAGAAGTATGACATATAGTTCGAATCAACACTAATCTTATCTTTGACAACAAAGAAAAGGAGAGCAATAACAGCAAAAACAACGATAAAAACTGGCCAAATCTTTACGATTTTTTTGCTCCACCAAACTATAATCTTTTGGCCTTTGCCATTAATTAATTTTTCTCTTTTCTTCTCTTTAGGTCGAGGAAGAAGAATTAAAAGAGAAGGAAGACAGAATATAGCAAGGAATGCTGAATAGAAAACGCCAAAAGAAACAGATATGCCAAAGCCAAATAGTGTATGTGATGGGGCAAAAGCAAGAGCTAAAAAGCCTAATATTGTCGTTATGCAGCCTAGAAGTATTGTTAGAATAATATGCTTTGACGATGCAACAGGATTAAAATGCTTTGTCCCCTTTTCTCCTAAGTAATACTCATTAAGCATATGCATCGAGTATGTGCTTCCTAAAATTAAGACTAAGCATGGCGTCAGGATATTCAATAGGTTAAGCTCTATTGATAAGAGTGACATAGTGCCAAGTGTCCAAATAAGAGAAACAAGAGAGAGAAAAAAAGGAAGAACTACGGCCCTAAGTGCTCTAAAAGAGAGATAATAGACGATAACCATAACAACTAAAGCAAGAGTTGCTAAGGTGTATAGATCATGTTTTAGAGCCTCAATAACTTCGTTCGATATTACCATATTGCTCATCAAAATGACTCTTGCTCCCATCTCTCTTAATGGATTGAAGATGCTATCGAGTTCATCAAGTTGTGCTTTACTAGCTTTATCGCTATAAGAAAATTGCAATAAGAATGAGTGTTTACTTCCACCAACAAGGTAATAAGAGACAATTGGATCGTTCTCTATCCTCTTCTCCAATTCCTTTGCTTCCGCCTCTGTCCATTTAATACCCTCTTTAGGACTCATAGCCTCTAAGAGCATGTAGTCGCCTTTACCAGAGAGAGTAAACCAATCTAGAACAGAAGACGGCCGAGCAGAATCACGCCTTATGTCTACAGCGTTGATGCATTTATCGAGTTCATTTAAAAAGTTTGCACTGTAAATATCTGGCGAATAAACAAGAACAAACATAGTAGAAGTATATGTTTCGTCTGCGACTATCGCTGATGTTGAAGCTTTCAAGCCTGTCTTATAGTCTTTCGATATTATGTAATCTGTATTAATAACCTTTTTAGGTTTTGTTTCATCTAAAAGGGCAAGAATAGCCTCTTGGCCCGAAATTCCTCCTTCGTAATAGTCTGTTATTTCAGACCAAGGAAATAGAGCTGTAAAATCACCACTAAGTTTTAGATTCTTCAACTGCAAGGCAAATAGAACAGTGAGAGTAAGAACAATTGTAATTATTATTAGTGATGCAACCTTCTTCTTCATTCTTCACTCCTCTTTTTTCTGTAGTAGGAATATATAACTGCAAAAGAAAGAATAAAAAGTATCTGTTCCGCTCCTCCGATAAAAAAGATACTGCTTTCAGCTAATGAATGGACAAAGAAAAAGACTAAAAGAATAGCAGAAAGGAGCACAATGCGCTTTCTTTCTTTATCCTTTTCTTTTCTTAAAGCGCTGAATGATACAACAATTATAGTTACATAGCTAACAATAAAAGAGAGAGCAGCAACAGCGCCATACTCAACTAAGAATTGAAGAAAAATATTATGCATTAAATGTTTTTCTGTAATTGTTTCCATTAAGCCTAAAGATGCACCTCTTTCAAGTAAAAGCTTCTTCATCTCACAGCTATTTCCACCAAAACCAAATAGATAATCTGTTATATCCATACGAGTGAGAACATTAGCCCATATATCTGTTCTTCCAGATGTAAGTCTACTCAGGGAGTTATTCAGCATACTTCTAGAAGATGAAAGAAGTAGTGTTATAATAAAAATAGAGACAATAAGACTAATTAATCCAGTTATTAATGATCCTTTCTTATTGTCTGAAAAGAGAATTGAAAACACAAAATAAAAACACAGCGCAATAAGAAGGGCAAAGAACGATGTTCTACTATCTGTCTTACTAAATGTAAAGGCAAAAAAAGGTATCGCAACAATAAAAACAGAGTTAAAGAGTACAGTTTTTATTAGGCTTTCTCTCTTTCCGAGTAGAGAGAGCGCAATAAGAAGAGAAGAAGAAGCAACAACAGCTAGTGAGTTTGTTTGGTTGCTCAGTCCCCCTATTCTACTCTCTCCGGTCTCCAAGCCCATAAAGATACTTAAAAGTGAATAGATAAGTGAAAATGCAATAATATAAAAATAACAAGGAATGAGTATCTTCTCATATTTGTCATGAAGAATAATTAGCGCAATAAAGACAGCGCCTAGTTCCAAAAGAGCAAAGAGCGCAACAAGAAGACGAGGGCTATCACTCTGTCTGACAATAGATGAGAAAAGAATAGATGAGACTAAAAAAAGTAACGCTCGCGATATTATATTAAGACGCAGCTCTTTATAGATAAAAAAGTAAATCCATATATAAAAGAAAGAGAATATAGCGAGTAGACAATCTAAAACCATTACTAAAGAGTATAGAGACTGTATTTTCTCAATGTAGCCTACAACAACAAATAAGAAGAGTATGCACTCAGAAAGAATAGTCCACACTTTGTTGTAGCTCTTTATTTTTATTTGATTACTCATTCCTGCTATCCTTTTTGAGTATTATTCTAGATGCTTCTTTGTCGAAAGAAAACCAAATTAATAGCACACTAAAGAAAACTAAGAGAGAAAGAATAATCGCCTTAAGTAAAGAGAAATACTCAGTAATATACCAGACCCCAACCAAAATAAGTAAAGAAAGAGCTACAAGTAGGCTCTCTTTAGACATAAAAGTCCAACTTCCATCTTTAAGACTGTACTCCATTACAGTCTTATTCTCTCTCCATATCACAATAGTAAGATAGGAAATAATAAAGGCTAAAGGTAGTCCAATAAGACCTAAGCGTGGTGTTAACACGAAAGAAAGAACTATTGTTACTACAACTTCAATAAGTGCCTTTAGCCAATCTGAAGTATAGATAGCCGAAGCATCTCTAAAAATTAATGAAGATGTGCGACACGAAGATAAGAAAAGAAGAAAGCTAAAGAGTGCATTATAGCTACTGTCTAGTAGATACACCTCTCCATAGGAGAAAGAGATATATAAACGAACAGACAATAGATAAACGATAGATACAAAGAGAGATGCTATATAATTTATATAAACAAGCTTCTTATAGAGTTTTAGATTCTCTTCTCTACTATTATCTAGGTACTTTATCGCAACAGATGGAGTAACAGTTGATTGGAATATCCAAAATGGCGTTAAAAGTGCATTCGATAACAAGAGATAATTTGAGTACAAGCCAGCACAAAAAGAACCAAAAATAAGACTTACCATAATAGGCTCAAAAGAACGAAAAAAGAGACTCGAGCCCCTATGGAATGTCATGCCGAGTATGTTCTTCTCAACTTTTTTCTTATCTTCTTCAATTACTTTTTTCTCTTTTCCCTTTAAGAATGGATAGTCTGTTCTACTTTTAAGAGATAGAAAAAGGTAAGAAAGGAAGGTAATAAGACTACTTATAGCTATATAGAGCAAGTAATCGCCACCCTTCAAGATAACAAAAATTGAGACTAGGTATTGAATAACTCTTCCGCCTTGCACAAAGCTAGATACAACATAGTTGCGTTCATAAGAAGAAAGAATAAGAATACTCGAGCCAAAAAGATATTGGCTTAAATTGCCAACAAGATATATTAAGAAAAAGAGAGAAGCTCTTTTATCAATCTCATTTTTTGTCAGTAAAGGAATAAAAAATGAGAGAATCACACCAAGTGTAAAGATAATCAAAGAGATAAATGTATAATAGGTTCTAACTACACTTAAGCTTCCTCTTATCTCATCTTCTCTTCCCTTCTTTACCGATGAAACTAGATAGTTCAATAGATATGTGTTTACGCCAATATCGAAAGCAGAAAGAATAAGGAAGGTATTTTCAAAGAGAGACGAAAGCCCTACATACTCAAGGCCAAAGTGCGAAACAAAAATGATGCGCTCTATATACATCATTATTCCACTAAGTGCAGCCAAAAGAAGACCAACAGAGTAATTAAGCGATGCTTTACTAATGCTTTTTACCATTTCTATCCTCTTCTGCTTTCAAAAAGACCTCGTGAAGTTTATCACCAAAAATATCGAGAGAAAAATTAAGAGAGCTTCTTCTCGCATTTTCAGCTGTCTCTTTTCTCTTTGCTTCAGAATGAATTAGCATGTCACTAAGAGCTAGAAACTCCTCATCGCTATTAAATGAAAAGCCATTTACACCTGAAATAAGATAATTAGATAGGATTGTGTCATATTTAACTAACAGAGGTAAAGATGAGGCCATCGCCTCAATGTAAGAAAGGCATTGCGTCTCAGATAGAGAAGCACCTATGTAGATATCGCCAAGCTTATAATAGGCCCACACCTCTTCTCTCTTTTTTTCTCCTAGGAATAAAACTGAATTCCCTAAGCCATAGCTCTTAGCTAGCTCTTGAAGCTCTCCCCTTTCGTCTCCATCCCCAACAATTAAGAGCTTTAAATCTTCATTTTTCTTTTTTATGAGATTAAATAATCTAATTACATCACACACATTCTTCTCTTTACTTAGTCTAGATACTGTAACAAAAAGAATATCTGAGTCTTTAACACCGAGACTATTTCTCATTTTCTTTCTTTTGCTCTTTTCTAATTTTTGATTAAAGAGATCTAAATCTACACCTATTAAAACTCTATCTATTGGTTGCTTTACCTTATATGAAGATATTAGAGAGTAAATCTTATCTGTAGAGCAAATTATTCTATCTGCTCTTCTGATAAAAAGAGGAACTAAAAGAGAAGTAAAATAATTCCATGCCTTAATAAAACGCGTAAAATGGACTGTATATGAAACAAAATCTGTATGGCAAGTGTGAACAAGAGGAAGATTAAGTTTATTTGCAATATGTTGAGCAAAACGAAAAGAAAAGAATTCAGTTTGAGAATGAATTATATCTGGCTTCCATTCATAGAGAGATAAAAGAATCTTATCGTGTACATTAAGTGAAGCATATGAGTCTTTGTAAAATTGAGGTAAGCTTTGCGCAATATACCAAGTCTTTAAAGAGGAATCATAATAGCTTTTTTTATTGCTTGAGATAGTAAGAATCCTTACTTCATCGCCTTTCTTTTCAAGCGCACAACGCTCTGCTTCAATGGCAGAAGTTACGCCACAGCGAAAAGGCAAATAAAGCTCTGTTGTAATTAGGATTTTCACACTATCCCCCTAGTTTTTCTTTTTCCCCAAACTATAATAACACAAGAAAAGAGCATAAACAAATACAGATAATGTATTGGCTTTTTGTCTTTATGAACTGTCTCAGTAAAAAGATGAAAGCTTCATGGCTACTTTAATATCTCTTCTTCTATCACAAAAAGAGTTTAAGACCTTCCTTTTTTACTTTTGTAGAGCTATTATGAGTAAACAAAACTACGATGTGGTGTTTTCAAGGCATATGATTGCTACTTTTAACCATACAGCTTGGTAGAACAATTGTATGGTTTTGTTCTGCCCTTTCAGGAGGACAAGATGAAAGCAAATCAAAAACTTGGAACAATCATGCGAGAATTAATCTCATTCAGCCTACCTTTGATTTTTAGTGGAGTTTTGCAACAACTCTACAATTGGGCAGATGCATTTATCGTTGGAAATTTTGACGGAGAATTATCACTCTCTGCTATCGGTGTAACTACAACGCCTATCAACTTCTTTATAACAACCATCACAGGCTTTACAGCTGGACTATCAGTCTTAATTGCAAAGAAGTATGGTGCGAAAAAGAATGAAGAAATTCCACCTACATTAGCTGTTTTTTCTGTAATCACTGGTAGTATCTTTTTGCTTATAGGATTTATAGGCTCTCTTCTGTCATATCAGTTTATGGCACTATTGCATACTCCACTTAATACCATTCATCTTGCCAGTAAATATATAAGCATAGTCTTTCTTGGTTTACCTTTTTTAGCAGTCTACAATGTCTATACGGCAACTCTTCGTGGACTTGGAAATAGTCAAATTCCTTTTTTATCAATTCTACTTTCGTCCATTATCAATGTACTTTTAGATATTATTTTTGTTGTAAAATTTCGTTGGGGAGTACAAGGCGCAGCTTTTGCAACAGTAATATCTCAAATAGCAATGACAGTTTACATCGTACTCTATGGAACAATTAAATATCGCTATTTTAATGTTGGATATAAAAAAGATAGCTTCTGTGCTCCAGTTATACGTGAAGGTATAAAGTACGGCATCCCCCCGATGTTACAATCTAGTGTTAGTTCTTTAGGTGGATTAATCCTGCAAGATTTTATGAATCGTTTTGGAACAGATACAGTTACTGCTATAACTACAGCATATCGCATCGATACACTAGTTATGTTACCAATTGTAAATCTAGGTTCAGGTATTTCTACACTTACTGCACATTGCACAGAAGACAAGATTCGCACACGCAAAACTCTCATTGCTGGCACAATTTTAACTCTTGTAGTATCACTTCTGCTCACAGTATTTGTAATTCCAACAGGAGGAAAACTCATTGCTTTATTCGGTGCAGGAGCAACTGCAGTCATAATAGGAAGTGCTTTTTTCCAGCGTATTGCCTGCTTTTACCCTATTTTTGGTTTAACTACAGCATTTCGTGGCTATCTTGAAGGTCGAGGTGACTTAGTATATTCAAGTGTTTCAGGTATCTTATCTCTATTAGTGCGTATCATTGCATCCTATGTCATGGAACCATATTTTCATAATATGTCAATTGCATATGCGGAAATGCTATCTTGGGTTTGTCTACTTATAATGCTCTTACTAAGGCTTCGTAGATCCTCAAAAACAAATAAAGTAAGATTTTGATTATATAAAGACACAGCTAAAAGAATAAACTAACATTGACTTATTACACTTTATAATGGTAATTTAGTAGCTAGTGTCGAAAGACACATTCTTATTTATTTGAAACCAAAAGAGGTTCTAACATGAGTGAAGACAAGACGGCTTTAACAACAAAAGAAGATAAGAAGGTTAAAAAAGCAAAGAAGGGCGACAAAAAGTCTATCGTTTGGATTATTGGTGTCGTTATTTTGATTCTTATCTCTGCCACTTTCATTCTTCCTACAACTATGTTTTCAAGCACCCAGAACGCTGTAAGCTTCGGAAAGTACAAAGGAAAGAGTATTGATTTAACTGCTAATAGCTATTTCTATTATCAGCTTCAGAGTATTTATAGCTACTATGTTCAAAACTATGGCGAAGAGAATGCTAGTTCTGCTTCATACAATATCTATTACACCGCATTCCAGCAGGCATTAGTAAATGAAGAGTTCCAGGCTATGGCAACAAAGGCTGGATTTAAGGCTACTTCAAATCAGGTCTACGATGCTATTATCAACTCTGGTTACTATTCTGATGGTACAAACACATTCTCTCAGGAAGTTTACAACCAAGCAACAGATATGCAGAAAGAGCAAATCGTTTCTTGGATGAAGGCTTACGTTCCTTTTGAAGAAGTTGAGCAGACTATTCTTTCTGCTCCATTAAGCAAGGCAGAGAGTGAATTCATTACATCATTAAGCAACGACAGAAGAACTATCGAGTATCTTCCAATAACAGGACTTACATATCCAGATGAAGATGCTGTTGAGTATGCAAAGGCAAGAGAAGAGCTCTTCCAGGTTATGTCATTCACAAGAGCAACATATTCAACAGAAGAAGAGGCTCAGAATGCTTTAACAGCTATTGCTAATGGCACAAAAACTATGGAAGAAGCAGTAGCTGAATCTATCGACTCCTCTGCATCTTTAGAAGGTAAGGTTGAGAATGCATATAGATATATGATAGACAGCTACCTCTCTTCTACAGCTCCAGATGGTGCTGAAAAGATCTTTAGCGCAGAAGAAGGTGCTCTAGTTGGTCCTATCCACACTCCAGAAGGCTACACACTCTTCCATGTTGATAAGGCAAGTGCTAATCCTGACTTAACAGACGAAACAGCATTAAGCGTTGTTAAGAGTTATATCACAACAAATGATACAGAAGTTATGAAGGCATATCTTGAAGGCCTATCACAGACTATCTATGAAGAAGCTAAGAATGACTTCGAGGGTGCTAGCGAAAAGTATAACCTTACAATTGGAAAGGTAAACTCAGTTGCAGAGAACACAGGAGACAGCCAGTACATCTACTCATTCAACTATACAAGTGAAAGCTCAAGTCTTACTGGAACTACTACAAATGGTTATGTATATACAGCAGCTCTTGCAGATAAATCTTTTAACGAAAAGCTATTTAGCGCAGATTATGGTACAGTCTTTGAACCAGTATATGCAAACAATGCATATATCATCTGTCGTCCAGTAGAAGCAACATCAGGAGATAACTATTCAGCAACTCTTCTCTCTACTCTCTATAACACATACGCTCCTCAGAACTCATTAATTGACTATGAGAGCTCTATTGTTACTTCAGATAATGTAGAGGACAACTTCTTCAATGGTTACTTACAGGCAGCTTTCGGTTATGGAAGCTCTTCTCAGAACTAAGGTTTTGTTTCTTATTTGGAGCCAATTTCTTCACTGAAGGAGTTGGCTTTTTTATTTCTCTTCTTTATCCTCTCTATATGAGTATTATTGTTGATTCTTCCCATACTTTTTTGTCTTCTTACTCAGACTCTCCTTTCTCTGCTTCTGAAGAGATCTTTACTCTTATAGACCATAAAAACTGCATTAGCTATATATTTGTTCACGAAAAAAGACGATTAAATTCAAGAGCTATCATAAGAGTTGTTGATTACAAAAATAAAATAGCAAAAGAAGAAAGAAGCAGGACTCTAAGATTTAAAATTAAAAGCACATTCGCCTCTCTTCCATATAATGATGAAGCTATCACATTTACAGGCGGAGGATTTACTAGCTCTGTCATTGCAAAAACTAACACTTACATGATAGTTGCTGCTGCACCTTCCTTTATTCTCCCAAATGGAAAAGAAAACTTCAAAGCTATGCTCTCTTTTTCGATTAATCCAAAGAGCTTGTCTTACAATCAACTATTCGAAAAAGGTAGACAAAAAGAGGTAATCCACCTCTCCTCCTCTGACTGTGTAAAAGGTGAAATATCAATTGGAGAAAGAAGAAGCGAGATAGATAGCTCTTCTTTTAGCGCACGCAGAACGTGGAAAAAAAGCTCATTTCCATTAAAGAGAGAAATCTTCTCCTTCTACATCTATGGAAGAGAAGAAAAGAGCTTCTCTATTCTCTATTCTGTCCAAGAAAAAAAATGCGTCTTATTAGATGAAAATAGCCTAATTACATATAACAACGTTGAGATGAAAAAAGAGAGCGACAGCTTATTTTTATTTTCTAATAATCAAGATACTGAGATATCTTTCTCTGTATTTACAACGCTCACAGAAAAGACAGGCCCATTTAGACAAAACAGAAAACTCAATTACGGACTCTTTTCAGGAAAAGTTGGATCCTTCTCTTTTTCTGATGCTTTTGGTTGCTTAGAGCTTTAACATATCGTGAGCAAGAAGTCCCCCTCCTCTATAGGTGGTGGGATGAATTGCCTTTACATGATGGTGATTGAATGGCATGTTTTTTTTATAACAATATTTTTGTTCTATATTATAAGCACGGGAGTCAGAAACAAAGCAATTAAATACAGGCTATATCCAACAGAGGAGCAAGCTACTCTCTTTCTTAAGACCTTTGGTTGTTGTCGTAAGGTCTATAACCTTATGCTTAGTGCTAAGATTGAAAGTTACAAGCTAAGAGGCAAATTTATAACAGTAACACCTGCTATCTATAAAAAAGGAAGTAGATAGCCTTGCTCTTCTGAATGCAGAGTTAAATCTACAAGGTGCATTCAAAAGATACTTTGACAAGAAGAATAAGCGAAAAAACAGATTCCCTAAATTCAAGTCAGCAA
>DHMZ01000120.1:8210-11883 GCA_002406055.1 Spirochaetales bacterium UBA4629 | reverse complement strand
TTTCCTCCATTGAAAATTCGGGGACACGCCACAGGGCATGCCTTACCCTTTATTCCGTTATACATTTTGGATTGTACCTAACGATACATAACCTGTCAAGATAAATAAAATAAGATATCAAAGGTTACACTTTTTCAATAAAAATTCTTTATTTCTATATTTTTCTTATATAACAAAGTGTTCATTTGTTGAATTTTGTAGCGATTTTGTTATTGTATAAACACTGTATATTGACCGTATATATACATTATTCTGGCTTTTTATCGTCATTTTTAAGGTCATTAACAGGAATATTTGGAGGAAGATCAAAAACTTTTTCTTTTTTCTTCTTCTTTATCGGCTCGATAACAATAGGTTTAAATTCAGAAAAAACTATCTTTTTTCTTTCAATCGTTATCTTTTCTCTCTGTTGATTCACGCAATATATAATAAAGATTAGAAGAAAATAGAAAGCATCACTATCTAAAAACTCTATCTTGCCATATCTAAAACATGAAAGAACCCCAGATGAAAGAGCCAGAAAATATGATAGATAACTCCTGTTTTTTGCGAACAAATTAAAAAAGCATGATAAAACAATCGAAATAAAAAGGAGACGAGAGTAAAAAATAAAGCTTTTGTAGTCGCTTATCGAAGAATAAAGGTAGTAGTAATTATTGTTAGTTCTTTCAAAAAAGAAATAAACAATAATTGAAATAAGAGCTAAGAAAAGAGCCTTCACTCCCCTTCTTTTTTCCTTCTTGTCTTGTAATGCAAAGAGAGGTAGAGCAATAAACTCTTCCCCTATAGCCTTAAATAGTGCATCTACTAGTCTTGCTTTATCAACAAATAATGATCGTAAAAAGCTGTTTAGAAAAATAATTGTGACAATTAAAGCTATAGAGGCTATTTTTATTGTATTTTTATTATTTTCTACTCCATACAAAACAATGCAAAGTAAAGTTAACAGAAGTAACCTATATACAATAGATGCAAAACCCAGAGAAAAGATAATAGATAGCAGAAAAAATACAATTACAAGACTAGATGCAATTATTAATCTATAGCTTTTAGTCATCGCATTCTTCCTTCGCGCGTCTAATTTCTTCTTTAGAAAAGCCTCTCATTCTGAGTTTATCTACTGCCTTCTCTTTCCCGTACTTTGCTTCGAGCACAAAATACTCTTTTCGGAGGATTGGAAGATAAACATCGTTTTCCCAATACTCTCGAACAACTTCATCTGCAATAGATCTAGGACTACCTTTTTCTATCAGGCGCATAATAAGTATATTCTTACCTTCGGCTTTCTTTTTTAGTCTAGAGTGAACATAAACTTCTGCAGTTCTTCTTTCGGAGAGTTCATCATTCGCTTTTAAAGTATCGAGTGCCTCTTCGATGTTCTCAGAAGAGAAGCCTCTCTTACTTAGTTTATCTCTCATTTCTTTTTCTGTATGTTCTCTCATTGCAAGTAGGCTTAAAGCTTTATCATATGCACCATTCATAACTACATGGTAGCATAAAAAAAGAGCCAGAAAAACTCTGACCCTTTGCAATATATAAATAAGCTTAACGCTTTGAGAACTGGAAGCGTCTTCTTGCACCACGCTGACCATACTTCTTTCTTTCGACCATTCTTGGGTCTCTAGTCATTAAGCCTGCTGTGTGAAGAGCACTCTTAAGGTTTTCATCATATTCAACTAAAGCTCTTGCAACACCATGTCTGCAAGCTTCAGCCTGACCATGAATACCACCACCCTGTACATTAATAACAAGATTAAACTTTCCACTTGTTTCTGTAACAGCGAATGGTTCATTAACCTTAGCACAATCAGAAGCATTTACGAAATATTCATCAAGCTTCTTTCCATTTACAACGATATCGCCATTGCCTTCTCTGAGGTAAACTCTAGCAACAGCAGTCTTTCTTCTGCCAACTCCGTGTCCGAGGTCAACAACTTTATTTTCTTTATTTGCCATCTTCAGTTACCTCTCTTAAAGCTCAACCTTCTCAGGCTTCTGTGCCATGTGTGGGTGTTTATCGTCAGCATAAACATGTAAGTTGACGAAAAGTCTCTTTCCAAGCTTTCCAGAAGGAAGCATACCCTTAACAGCATGTTCCATTGGGTAAGTTGGCTTGCGGACAATTACCTGACCATAGTTCTCAGCCTTGAGTCCGCCTGGGAACATAGAGTGACGATAGTACATCTTATCTTCAACTTTATTACCGGTGACTTTAGCTTTGGCTGCGTTAATGATTATACAATAATCCCCCATATCCTGATGAGGAACATACTCTGGCTTATTCTTACCTCTTAAAATTCTTGCAGCTTCAACAGCTACACGACCGAGGCTCTTTCCTTCAGCATCGATTAGATACCATTTCTTTTCAATCGTTGCTGGTTTTACAAAAATAGTCTTCATAAACAACAATCCTATCTTTTTTTAACCTAGAGAACACCGTTCTCTACCTTCGCGGCACCTAGACTAGCTATTGTCTACCAAAGTCAAAGCCTTCTTTGCTTCTCTATAAGACGGTCGCTCAGTCTTATAACAAATAGGGCCTCTTCCTCTTCATGCTGAGTCTCACCGATTTAAAGATAAAAGCTCCATAATGCCCTATTGGGAAAGGAAATGGCGGACTACCGTCCAGCATTAAAGAAATCTTTTTTCTCTAAATTAACTCAAGCAAGGTAAATAGAAGACAGGAAGAAATAATTAAGGAGATTAAATCTCTCTTATCTTCTCTTTACACGGCTGGTGGGTCTTCGTATAAACGAACTCTGTTATTTTATCCTCTTTATTCGTTTATTGTCTATACTCTCAAATTATATTTTTTCTATATTAGCGTGGCCCGCCACATAGCGCATTTTTCGCCCAGAATCATAGAGCACAGTAAGAATAGTCTTATCTGGAGAGACAGCAACATCTGTAATAACGCCTTCTCCTTTATCTTGAGCCTTAACTCTGTCTCCAACCTTTAGTTCAAGCTGTTTCTTATCTTCTTTAGGCTTTGTAACACTCTCTTTCTTACTAATATCTATCCCTTTGGCCCAAGTCGGAGTATTAGAATAATAATACTGAGGCTTCGCTTGAGAAGAAAAAGAAGATGAAAAAGAATGAGGGTTTCCATTTATCCCTTCTGTATCACCTGAAAGGAACTCAAGAGGAATCTCTTTCAAGAATGATGATGGATGCTCGTTATTAAAGTTTCCCCAAAGCATTCTTAGTGTTGCATATGATAGGTAGAGCTTCTTTCTAGCTCTTGTCATTGCAACA
Organism: Spirochaetales bacterium UBA4629; assembly: GCA_002406055.1. Taxonomy (GTDB): domain Bacteria; phylum Spirochaetota; class Spirochaetia; order Sphaerochaetales; family Sphaerochaetaceae; genus Ornithospirochaeta. The sequence continues at coordinate 8,628 of DHMZ01000120.1, read as the reverse complement.
TAGAGTATTCGTCTTTCTTCTTCTTTACTCTCATCATCTTCTTTATTGCGCCCCGGTATTATTTCGTCCTCTAACCCTACACAAAAGACAGTATCATACTCCAAGCCCTTAGTATTATGCATAGTTATAAGAGTGACGCCCTCTTTATCTCGGTTATCATCATCACCAAGAACAGTGCTATCTAATGTAAGTCGCTCTAAAAATTGAGAGAGTGCCTCCCGCCCTGTAGTAACAGGAAGATTCTCAGCAATGCTATCTTGTCTGAGAGTATTCTCTTCTAGAGTAGAAACAAGCTGAGAAAGGTTATCAAGCCTACTCTGCCTAATAGCCCTGTCTCTTTCGCTCTCATAAAGCTCTTTGAGTCCTGTCTCTTCTAGGGCTTTAAACATAACCTCCCCTAGACTTACATCATCGTCTA
>DHMZ01000120.1:5333-8020 GCA_002406055.1 Spirochaetales bacterium UBA4629 | reverse complement strand
AGAAGGTTTATTAATAATTCTTCTGAAAGAAACACTATCAGAATGGTTCAAGAGCAAACGAAGAAAACTAAGAGAATCTTTGATTTCTTCTCTATCATAGAATTTTAAAGCACCTATAACTTTATAAGGAATACGGCGCTGAGTAAGTTCAGTTTCAAAAGCAAGAGATTGGGCGTTCGTTCTATAGAGAATTGCGGTATTATTATAGTCACCACAGCCCTGAATAATGCTACAAACTCGCTTTGCCTCCATTACTCCGTTTTGTGAGACAATTACAACGGGTTTACTCCCACTCTTTTTATCAGCTGAGACAATTTCTTTATCATGACGATTTTTATTATGCTTAATTAAAGCTGAAGACGGAGCAAGAATTTGGTCTGTAGAACGGTAGTTCTTCTCTAGCTTTATCTCCCTAACTCCACTAAAATCCTTAGAAAAAGAGAGAATATTCCTTATCTCTGCACCTCTAAAAGAATATATAGATTGGTCATCGTCCCCAACAGCAACAAGCTGAGAAGAAGGCGAGACAAATAGCTTCAAGAATTTAAACTGCTCGCTGTTTGAATCTTGATACTCATCAACTAAAACGAGCTTAAAACGATTATGACAATAACGGAGAGCTTCTTCATTTGTTTTTAAGAGTTCAACAGCTTTTCCAATAAGGTCAGCAAAGTCAACATTGCCAGTCTCTCTAAGTGCATTTTCATATGCTCTATAAAGTGTTCTAAAGTCATGATAATCAGAGTATTTAGCGCATCCATCATCATCTGGTGTAAGGCCAATATCTTTTACTTTCGATATGCTCTTTGCTATTTCTCTCAGTTCTTTTTTATCTCTTTTTGAAATATTACATAGAACTTGAAATGAATCATCGTCATCGTAAATTGTAAAGTCAGGGCTTAATCCAAGACTTGTGCCAAAGCGTCTAAGAAGAGAGGCACAAAGAGAATGGAAGGTTCTAACTACCATGCGAGAGGTATCTACATTAGGAAGAAGACTCTCTAATCTATCGCGCATCTCTTTTGCAGCTCTATTAGTAAATGTTACAGCACAAACTTGACCTGGATAAACAAAACCATTCTCTATTGCCCAAGCAATTTTGTATGTTATAGTCAGCGTCTTTCCACTTCCTGCACAGGCAAGAAGCAAAAGATTGTTTTTGTTATCAAGAACAGCTTCTTTTTGTTCTTCATTAAGAACACTAAGATCAATCAATCTTAATACCCTCCAAATCTACTCCTCTGACCTTTCTTATTCCAACATTTACGACATCACCACTCTTTAGATCGCGTCCCATAATGACAGTCAATCCATCAACATCAGGTGCCTCGGAGTATATTCTTCCAATAGCTAAATCTTCGCCTTCGATTTTCTCCTCAACTAAAGCTCTGTATGTTTTTCCAACAAATCTTTGGAGCCTACGTTCTGTTATTTCGCTTTGTTTTTCTTCTAGTTCCTTTTGCCACTTTTTGGCTTCTTTTTGAGCTTTGTCATGTTCCTTTTGGTTTCTCATATGATAAGCAGGTGTATCTTCTTCTCTTGAGTATAAGAAAGATCCCATCCAATCTGGCTCAGCTTTTTCAATGAAAGATAATAACTCTTCAAACTGCTCTCTTCCTTCTCCGGGGAAGCCAAGCATAAGAGTTGTTCTAATTACTGCATCTGGATTCTTTTCTCTAATCTTATTGAATAAAGAAGCATATATATCTCCGCTACCCACTCTTTTCATTTTTAAGAGAATCTCATGGTCAGCATGCTGAACAGGGATATCAAAATATGGAAGAATCTTTTTCCTTTTACTAACTAAATCAATTAGCTCCATAGGGAATGTATCAGGATGGATATAAAGCATCCTTAGGACAAAGTCACCTTCTAGAGATGAAAGAGTGTCCATTAGCTCAACAAACCGACTCTTTCCATATAAATCCAAGCCATATGCACCAAGGTCTTGAGCAACCACATTTATTTCATATATTCCTTTTTTAATGAGGCGCTTTGCTTCTTCCACAACCTTTTCAAAAGGCCTACTTCTTAGAGGCCCTCTAATAACAGGAATAGCACAGTAAGAGCAGCAGTGATTACAACCTTCGCTTATCTTTAAGTATGCTGAACGAGGAAAAGAAAGGAGCTCTTTTCTATCATCACGCTCTCTATCTGGATCAGGATAAGGAGGAACAGCAATAGCTTTCTTACCCTCTTCTACCTCTTTTAAAACCTTAGGAAATTGAGACAAATCATGATTACCAAAGATTGCATCTGCCTCTTCTAATTCCATCTCTTTGCCATAGCGTTGGCTAAGACATCCTGCAAGGATAATTTTTGCTTTAGGATATTTTTCTTTTAATGTAAAGAATGTATTGATAGATTCTGTTTTAGCACTCTCAATAAAGCCACAGGTATTTACAACAATTATATCTGCTTCCTCTGCATTATCTGTTTTAACATATCCATTTTCCTCGGCATAAGCGAGTAAAATCTCAGAATCAACTTGGTTCTTAGCACAACCAAGGCTTTCAATGTATATCTTTTTCATAAAACAAACGATAAACCAAAATAAAGATTTAAGATAGATAAACTGCATATTTTTAAAGAGCTAAGAATTTGGTCAAACTTTTAAAAATTGTAAAAGTTTCCTTTTTCTTCTATGCTTTTTTTATGGATAGAACAATAAAAGTAATAGGAGAAAA
>DHMZ01000120.1:0-5225 GCA_002406055.1 Spirochaetales bacterium UBA4629 | reverse complement strand
GCCTATTCTAACTATGATGTATCAACACCACTCTACAATGGGATTTTCTTTGTACATATGAAAAACAAAAGAAAACTTGGTAGCTTTATTTTTCAAGAAAGGATAATAATTCTATCTGAGGAACTACTAGATTATCCCTTTTCTACACTAACGAATGTTTTTATACATGAATGTGGCCATGCTGTTGATTTTTTCTTAAATGGATGCACTACTGGGCATTCTTCATTTTTTAGAGAGATATGTCTTACTCTTGGCATAGACCCAGGCTTTGAGAAAGCCAGAGTAAAGAAAGACCTTCTGAATAAAGAAAAGGCAAAAAGTAAAGTTGAGAAACTCTTAAGAATGACAGAGTCATCATTTGAAAATGAGGCGATGATAGCGCTCAACAAAGCAAGAGAGCTAATAGAAAAAGAGAGACTTAATAGCTCTAACGATGCAAAAGAAGAAAAGATATACTACGTTGATGCCTATAATGCACTCAGAATACCCACATACATTACTTATATTGCCCATATCGTCTCAGACAACACAGCAACCTTCTTTATAAAAGATTGCAAAAGAGATTATAACAGCCTCACCTTCTATGGCACAGTCGAACAATGTGAGAATGTTCTCTACCTCTTTGATTATCTAACGCAAATTTTAGATGACGAAGTAAAAAGACAGCGAAAGAACGGAGTAAGGATAACAAAAGATAGCTTCATGGTTGGCGCTTATCAAGCACTTAAAAAAAGAAGCGAAAGCTCCAATAATACAGCCATAGTTAAAAGCATTAAGGAAGAAACAAAAGAAAAAGCACTGCGCATAGTCTTTAAAAACACCCATTTATCAAGTTCCAAAAGAAGAATTCACATAGACCCCAATAGCTACAAAAGAGGCTCTAACTTTGCTTCAACGCTTGATTTAAATAAAAACAAACAAAAGAAATTAAAGTGACTTACACATAAAAAAGACGCCTCGAAAGGCGCCTTTTTATTTGAGAATCTCTTACTTCTCAATTGTACAATACATAAAGTACTTGTATCCAAGTGGGTTAGAGAAGAATCCCTTAACAGAATCATCAAGCATGTAGATATCTGTGTAATAGTAGAGAGGAACAATACATCCTGTCTCCATTAACATATCTTCTGCAAGGTGCATAAGAGCTGTTCTTGTTGTACTATCTGTGCAAGACTTGATTGTAGAGATAAGTACATCATATGTCTCAGCCCATGTTCCATTCTCAACCTTTGTTGAATATCCATATGGTGTGAGATCAAGTGAGTAGATAGCTACATCCTTGTTTGCTCCCTTACCATACTGAACATCGTTGTTACCACTAGATGTTGTCCACATATCTAAGAAGCAGATAGGGTCATTGTAGTCGGCAAGCCAACCATTTCTAGCAATTGAGTAGTCACCGTTCTTTCTTGTGTTAAGGAAGGTATTCCATTCCTGGTTCTCAAGAACCATGTTAATACCAACTGCAGCAAGAGCTGACTGTAAGTATTCACCAATAGCCTTATGACCTTCGCTTGTGTTGTAAAGATATGTAAGAGTTGGGAAGTTTGTGAACATTCCTGTCTTCTCGTCATAGTCATAGTACTTCTTGAGTGTTTCAACAGCGCTCTGGAAGTTAGACTCAAATGCATCAGCAGATACATCATAGTAGCCATAGTAGCTCTTATCTGTACCACCAGCTGTCTGATAGAACTGAGAACCATCAGCGTTTGTCATACCCATAGCAACGAATGAAGAAGCTGGAACCTGTCCTGCCTGGCCAATCTCCTCACAAATGTAGTTTCTATCAAAGAGGAGAGCAACTGCTCTTCTGATTTCAGCCTCAGCCTCTGCTTTAGCAGAACCTGTTAGAGTAGATGTGGATGGAAGAATATCTTCATTAATGTTCCAACATACATAGTATGTACCAATCTGACCAGCAACTACGAACTCTGTAGGATACTCAACCTTGAGAGATGCAATTTCGTTTGTAGGAACATCATCGATGAGCTGCCAAGCACCTGTTTCAAAGTTAGAAAGCATGTTATTAGCATCATCAGAGAGGTAGAACTTAATTTCATCCATTGTAACTTCATCAGCATCTGGATGATTTGGATTCTTCTTAAGTGTAATAACAGAATCATGAGCCCAAGAATCAAGATAATACATACCGTTTGATACATATGTACTTGGGTCTGTTGCCCAACTTTCATTAGCAACAACATCTTCTCTTACTGGGAAGTATGCTGGGAATGCAAGAAGTTCGTTCCAATAAGCGATGTAAGAAGATGTTGTAACTTCAAGTGTGCTATCATCAAGAGCCTTTACAGCCAAATCATCTGGGTAGCCCTTAACAACTTCAAACATATAACCATAGTCAGCACCAAGAGCTGTGCTAGCTGCTCTCTTCCATGCAAATTCATAGTCAGAGGCCGTTACTTCCTTACCATCAGACCACTTAGATGGGCGAAGCTTATATGTGTATGTTACTGTTCCATCAGCATTCTGAACTCCGTCAACAAGTTCCTCTGCTTCATCAGCAACAATAACTAGGTTGCCATTAGCATCCTGAGCCCACTTTGCTAGTCCACTGAAAAGGTGTGCTGTTAGCGTAGCACCATCAACTGAACTATTTAAAGCTGGATCTATTGTATCTGGTTCAGAAGCAATACATACAGAAATAGATGTAGGTTCGCTAGATGCTGTTGTTGTAGAAGCTGCAGAAGTCTTTTCCTGAGAACCCTGAGCAAAAACAGAAGAAGCGAGAACCATAAGTGCAAGTAAAAGTACTAATGTTTTCTTCATAGTTAATCTCCTTAAAAGATTTTGTAAAAAACTATAATGAAATTAAAAAAATTTTCAATACTTTTTCTGAAGAAAAATTCAATTTTACGTATATTTATTCATTTGTTATTCAAATAACACTTTTAATATACTTTTTGACTATTTTCTTTATTTGTATGTTTTTATAATAACATTTCTATTAAGCAAAAAGAAATACTAACCCCCTCTGTATTTTTTACCTTCTTTTTTGCCTTTGACTCAAGAAGCACAACTCTCTGCTTTTTTATGAAAATAAAAAGCCTCACCCCAAAAGATGAGACTCTCTATTCAATTCACTTTATGACAAGCAACAAAGTGTCCTGGACTTACTTCTTTAAACTCTGGCATGCTCTCTGCACACTTCTTATCTGCATACCTACATCTTGTTCTGAATGGACAACCAGAAGGAGCATTTAAAGGAGAAGGAATATCACCAGAAAGTACAATCCTCTGATTAGCTCTTGCAATCTTTGGATCAGGTACAGGAACTGCCGACAATAGAGACTGAGAATATGGATGGAGAGGATGAGAATATATCTCTTCACTTGAAGCAAGTTCTACCATCTTACCTAGATACATGACAGCGATTCTTGTTGATATATGTCTTACAACAAGTAGATCATGCGCGATAAATAGATATGTAAGACCGAACTTATCTTGAAGTTCATCAAACATATTAATTACCTGTGCCTGAATAGATACATCAAGTGCAGATACTGGCTCATCACAGACAATGAATTCAGGATTAACAGCAAGCGCACGTGCAATTCCAATACGCTGGCGCTGTCCACCAGAGAACTCATGAGCATAACGAGATGCATGTTCACTGTTTAGGCCAACATAGCCCATAAGCTGTAATACACGCTCTCTTCTTTCTTCTTTTGTAGAGTACATCTTATGTATGTCTAGTGGTTCAGCAATAATATCAGCAACAGTCATACGTGGGTTAAGAGAAGAATATGGATCCTGAAAGACCATAGTAGCTTTTTTTCTATACTCATCCATGTTGTTTTTTCCAACAACCTTACCATCATAAATAACCTCACCACTAGTTGGCTTATACAAATGGAGAATTGAACGTCCAGCAGTTGTCTTTCCACAGCCACTCTCACCAACGAGACCTAGTGTCTCACCCTTCTTAATATCAAATGTGATTCCATCAACGGCCTTAAGGGGCTTAGTCTTAAAGAGACCCATGTTAATATCAAAATACTGTTTAAGATCTTTAACCTCTACCAGTGTTTTCTTTGCATCACTCATTTTTGGCCTCCTTCTTTTCGATTGTAGCAGTACCATCTTCAAGAGCTTCTTTTACATTCATCCAACATGTCGCCATATGGTCTTCATTTATTCTCATTCTTTCAGCATGCTCTCTGAGACAAATCTTCATTGCTTTTTCACATCTTGGCGCGAAAGGACATCCAAGAGGCATATTTAATAGGTCAATAGGAGTACCACTAATTGGTTGAAGCTTCTTTCCAGCAGTATCTGCAGTTGGAATACTTCTTAGTAGTCCTTTTGTATACTCATGCTTAGGATTATAGAAGATTTCATCAGCTGTACCTTGTTCACAAATAGAGCCCGCATACATAACAATAACTTCATCACACATTTGAGCCACAACACCAAGATCGTGTGTAATAAGAATAATTGCCATACCAAGCTTTTTCTGTAAATCTTTCATCAAGTCGAGAATCTGTGCCTGAATAGTTACATCCAAGGCCGTTGTTGGCTCATCGGCGATGAGAATATCTGGTTCGCAGGCAAGAGCCATAGCAATCATAACTCTCTGTCTCATACCGCCACTAAATTCATACGGATACTGACTCATTCTCTTCTCTGGCTCATTAACATTAACTAACCTCAACATCTCAATAGCTCGCTCTCGCGCTTGCTCTTTTGTTCTGTTAGTGTGTAATAAAATAGCTTCCATCAGCTGCTTACCAATAGTGTATGTTGGGTTTAGACTTGTCATAGGGTCCTGGAAGATGATTGAAATCTTTCCCCCTCTAATGTGCTTCATAACGCCTTCACCACTGTTGACAAGTTCTTGACCATCAAACTTAATTGAAGAGCCCTCTTTAATAACGCCAGTAGAGGCAAGAATCTGCATAATTGAATAAGCAGTAACACTCTTACCACTTCCACTCTCACCTACAATTCCTAAAACCTTACCATGATCAAGGTTAAAAGAGACGCCATTAACAGCCTTTACTTCACCATTATCTGTAAAGAAGGAGGTTGTTAAATTTCTAACTTCTAAAAGTGCCATTTTCCTATCCTCCTTAGTTATTTAATTTTGGATCAAAGGCATCTCTAAGACCATCGCCAAAGAGGTTTAATGAGAGAACAATCAATGAAATAAAGATTGCAGGAATGACAAGTCTATATGGATAAGATGACATTCCATTAAGGGCATCAGA
>DHMZ01000035.1:593-12932 GCA_002406055.1 Spirochaetales bacterium UBA4629 | reverse complement strand
TTAGAGGCTCTTAAAAAATAAAGCAAAAGAGAATTATTTCTAGGTATAAGTAAAAAAACTCAAAAACCTATTGAGTAATTATGCAAAGGTATGGTAGATTCTCTTTCAAATGAATAAGCACAGAATTGAATTTACATACAATTACTTATAATAGCTAAAGATACCGGTGTTGACCGGTATTTTTTTTGCTTTAAGGAGATAAAATGAATACTTTTAAAGGCCGTTCACTTTGCGTAATCGATGATTTTACAAAAGAAGAAAGACTCTACCTATTTAGTCAGGTAAGAAAACTTAAAGAAGCAGTAAAAAGAGGCGACAAAAAAACTCTCGATAGCTTTCGCATTAATGATCCTGATTATGGTATTTATGAGGTATTCCTCGAAGATAGCACTAGAACAAAAGAAAGCTTTAGAAATGCAATAGCCTTTCATCACGCAAAACTAACAGAGATGAGTGCTGATAACTCTTCATTTAACAAAGGAGAGAGCTATGCAGATACCTTTAATACCCTTTGTGGCTATAACAATAGAATTTTTATTATTAGAAGTAAGGTCGAGGGTGTTTGTGCATATCTTAGAGAAGAATGTAGTGAGTATGCAGAAAGAAACAGTCTTGGCTTTAAGCCCGTCTTTATTAATGCAGGAGACGGAAAGCATGAGCACCCGACCCAAGAGCTTTTAGATGAATACACTTTCCTTGAAGATAATAATTGGGATACATCTTACCTCCATATTGCTCTTGTTGGAGATCTCTATCATGGCAGAACTGTTCACAGTAAAGCAGATGGACTAAAGCTTTGGGATAAGGTTAAGGTTGACTTAATTGCCCCGCAAGAGTTAAGTATGCCCTCTCAATACATAACTAAGATGAAGGATAATGGTTTTGAAGTAAGAGTTTTTTCATCTATTGAGGAATATTTAAAAAACAATGAAGAAATTGCTACTAAGTGGTACTTTACTCGTCCTCAATTAGAAAGAATGGGGGAAAAAATACTTCAAAAGCAAGACGAATTGAGAGCAACAATTACCTTTAAAGAAGAATTTATGCCACTTTTGAAGGAGAACACAAAGTTCTACCATCCACTACCGCGCCACAAGGTTCACCCTACTATTCCAACATTTTTAGATAAAACTCCTCTTAATGGTTGGGAGCGTCAATCAATTAATGGTATGTACACACGTATTGTCCTTCTAGGCCTAGTTGCGGGAAAGATAGGTGATGATTTTGTCTCTACAGAAAAACATGAAGTAAAGAAAGAGGAAGAATGGATTAGAGAAGTAATTCCAACAAACGAAAAGAAGAGAGTAATTTCAGAGGGCGTTAATCCAATTAGAGATGGTATTGTTATTGACCATATTCTTTCAGGAGAAAACCCAGAAGAAATAAGACGTCATATGATTATGATCAGAAAAGTTATGGCTCTCGATGGCCTTAAGGGCGGTGAATGGGTAAGCCAAGGCTCAGGTGGTTTCTACAAAGGAATAATCTTCCGCCCAGGCTTCTTCTCTTTGGATCATAAAGCAATAAAGAGACTTGCAGCCGTCGCTCCAGGTTGCACACTTAATATAATTGAGAATGGAAAGGTAACTAAGAAGATAAAAACTAAGATGCCACCAAGAATTTACAACTTTGATGATTTAATGTGCACAAATGAAGCATGTATATCTAACGACACACAAAGTGAAAATGTTGGTGCAATGTTTATCAGAACAAGCGACAACAATTTCCGTTGCGCTTACTGTGGAAGAGTTCATAGCTTCAAAGAAATATTCAAATCAAAGGATAAATAAAATGGAAAAGACAACTTATTCAAAATCAATTGCACTTAAAGCATTAGAAATGGGAGCAATTAGGCTCTCTCCCAATAAACCATTTTGCTGGGCTAGTGGCTACTACATGCCAATTTACAATGACAATAGGACACTTCTTGCTTCTTCCGAAGTAAGAGAGATGATTGCTTTAAGCTTTGAAGAAATACTTTCTTCACTTCTCTTTGATCCCGATAATATTGCAGGAACAAGCACAGCAGGAATTCCTCATGCAACAACGCTAGCTGATAAAATGAAGAAGAGCTTGAGCTACGTAAGATCCTCTAATAAAGATCATGGACTCAAGAACCAAATAGAAGGACTTGGAAGACAAAAGAGCTATGAAGGCAAAAAGGTATTGCTAATAGAAGATTTAATTAGTACAGGAGGCTCTTCAATTGCTGCTGTAAAAGCAATACAAGAAGCAAATGGCCTTGTGCCTTACTGTCTTGCAATCTTCTCATATGGCACAAAGGAAGCAAAAGAAGCTTTCTCCTCTCTTTCTCCAAAGTGTACAGCACACACCATACTTGATTATGACTATGTAATTAAGCTTGCTCATGAAACAGGATACATTAATGAAAGCGAATTAACGATGCTTCAGTCTTGGTCATCCTCGCCATTTGAATGGGGAGAAAAACATGGCTTTAAGAGGGAGATTAAGTAATGAACTACCAAGAACTATTACGTAAATCTAGTAGCGAAAGCAATAATATTGCATGTATGGGAATAGACCCTAACCGGGGTGCACTTCCTGAAGGAATTAGTATCGATGAATACTATACAACGCTTCTTTACCTTATGGAAAAAGAAGGCTTAAAAATGAGTGCATATAAGCCAAATATTGGATACTTTGCACGTTTAGATAAGCCACTAGAAGGAAACTATGATGGTTCAAAGAGCTTGGCTAATATAATTACTAGTCTTCCTTCTCGCCCATTTATTCTAGATTCAAAGCGTGGAGATATTGCTTCAAGTAGTCTTAATTATGCCTTTGAGGCTTTCTCTTCTTGGAATAGTGATGCTGTAACAGTCTCACCATATATGGGAAGTGATTCAATTAACCCATTTGCAATAAACTTCCAAGATAAAGGAGTCTATATTCTCGACCGTACAAGCAACCCAGGCGGAAAAGATTTGCAGAACAAAACTATGGATAACAGCGAGCCATTATATATGACAGTTGCAAGGACAATACTAAATTGGAATAAAGAATATTCCTCTGGTATTGGAGCTGTTGTTGGAGCAACTAATCTTAAGGAGTTCAGAGATATAGCTTCCCTCTTTGCACCCTACTCTATTCCACTTCTTATTCCAGGAGTTGGCTCACAAGGAGGAAGTGCTAAAGATGTAATTGAAATCTTAAAAGAAGTAGAGTACCCACTTGAAGCATGTAGAATTAACTCCTCCTCTGCTCTAACACACCCTTGGGCAAAGAGAAAAGAGAGCGCACCAAAGAATTGGAAGGATATTTGCTTGAAGAATATAGAGTCTTTTATTAAGGAGTGTTCACTTTGATTAAAAAGTTCCCACTTTGTCACAAAACACGAGAAGTAAAGCTCTCAACTGTTAGTGGCGTTGCTTCCACTAAGCCTAGTCTCATTAAGTTTTTTGATACCCTTGTTCCTTCTGTCGATATTATTACGACTAAAAGCTTTCAAGTTAAGCCTAATAGCGGCAATAGAGAGCCAATAATAACAGAAGATAATCTTGGTACATGGGGAAATAGTGTAGGCCTAAGAAATCCAGGAATGGATGAAGCAGTTAAAGAAATAAAGTATCTTAGAAAAGAGAGACTAAACAAATGGCTAAATATCTCACTTTCGGCAGATAATGAAGATGATTTTATTACTCTTGTTAATGCCTTTTCGCCATATGCAGACTCAGTTGAGCTCAACTTTTCCTGTCCACACGCAAAGAAGGGCTTCGGAGCAAGTATTGGAAGTGATATTAACATTGCATCTAGCTACACCAAAAAAATCAATGAAGCAACAAAAAACAGAGAGTGTCTTCTCTTTATTAAGCTAACTCCAAATGTCCCTAATATCGGAGAGATTGCTAAAGCTGTTGTCTCTAGTGGGTCAGATGGTATTGTTGCCATCAATACTGTGGGACCAGTTGACCATATAGATAAAGTAAGCGGTAAGCCAATACTCCAAAATCAAATTGGAGGGAAAGGTGGCCAAAGTGGTGACGATATCTTCCCTATTGCACTTAGTGCTGTAAAAGAAATAAGAAGAAATATTCCAGATGATATCCCACTAATAGCTATGGGAGGAGTAAGTGACGGAGAAAGAGCAGCCCTCTTAATTGAGAGTGGCGCAGATGCAGTTGGCATTGGCTCTGCTCTTGGTAGAGTAAAACAAGAGAACTGGAAAGAGTACTTTAAAAGAATTAAAAAAGAAGCAGAGAGCATTCTAAAGGGAGAAAAGGTAGAACTTACCTCTAGAGAACTACTAAGAAAGCATAAAGTAACAGAGTATGAAGAGCACACTGTAAAAGAAATAAAGATGCACACAGAAGACACTATGCTCCTTATATTAGATGGAGAAGTAAGTAACTTCAAAGTTGGTGAATTTGTTTTTCTTTGGATTCCTGGAGTTGGTGAAAAGCCATTTTCCTTGGCCCTATCTTCTCCTCTTACCTTTATTATAAAGAGAAGAGGTATTTTTACCTCTTGTCTTTTCTCCTCTTTAAAAGAAGGTGACAAGATTTATATTCGGGGGCCATATGGAGATGAAGCAGAAAGTGTAAAAAGCAAAAAAGCAATCATCATTGTTGGAGGAACAGGAGAAGCTGTTGCTGTGCCACTCTCTGAAAAACTAGAAAAAGATGGTGTTAAGATGTCATTCCTTGTTGGAACAAGCCTAAACGGTAATAGAGGAATACTTGAAAGCACACTAAGAGAAAAAGGAAACTATAAGTGCATATCTGATGATGGTAAGATTGGCCGTGTATTAGACTACATAGAAGATGAAATAAATTCTTCTCTCGATAGCACGACTGCTCTTAGTGATATTGCATTCTATCTTGTAGGACCGGAAATCTTCATGAAAAACGGAGCAATTAAACTCAGAAACTTAGGTGTAAAGCCCGAGATGATTCTCCTTTCTATGGAACGTAATACTATGTGTGGAGTTGGGCTTTGTGGTGAATGTGTTTGTGGCCATACTCTTATGTGTCAGCATGGTACATTCTTTACTCTTTCACGTCTCTTAGAAGAAGGTGCTCTATGATAGATGGCCACGTTCACTTTCGTGATTGGGAAGAAAAAGATAAAGAGACTATCGAGCACGGTATGAGAGTTGGCCTTATGTGCGGCTTTGATACCTTTCTCGATATGCCTAACACTAAACCTAGCTTAACAACAAAAGAGAATGCACTAAAGAGGATAGAAGACGGAAAGAAAGCTATAGAGACTCTCAAAAAAGAAGGACTAAGCGTTAACTATTCTATCTTTTTAGGCCTCACGAAGAGCGAAGAGCAAATTAGAGAGATGGTAGAGCTTCACTCTTCTCTCTTTCCTCTTGTTTGTGGCTTAAAGCTCTTTCTCTCTCAGTCTACTGGTAATATGGGAATAACAGAAGAAAGAGAGCAAAGAAGGGTTTTTGCTCTTCTTTCAAATCTTAACTACACTGGCGTACTAACAGTACATGCAGAAAAAGAGAGCCTCTTTAATAGGAATGAGAAAAGTCACTCACTTATGCGTCCTAGTATAAGCGAAATAAAGAGCGTTGAAGACCAAATCGAAAATGTAATTAAAACAGGTTTTAAAGGAAAACTTCATATAGCTCACATATCTACAAAAGGGGCAATAGAGCTAGTAAGAGATGCAAAAAAAGACGGAATAAAAATAACGTGCGGTTCTACTCCTCACCATGCTCTTTTGACTCTCGATAAAGAAAGCGTTTTCACTACAATGAATCCTCCCCTTAGAGACAAAAAAGATAGAGATGCTGTTTTAGATTCTCTTTTTGATGGTTCTATCGATTGTGCAGAAAGCGACCATGCACCTCATACACTACGAGATAAGCTAAATGGAGCTAATGGTATTCCAGGCTTTGAAGGAATGCTAAGACTCATTAGATTCTTGCGCAATGAGGGTATGGAGGAGGAACGCCTAGAGGAGTTATTTGTAACAAACGCACTTGAGATATATAATCTTCCATATAAAACAGAGGCTGTTATTAAAACAATAACAGATAGCATGATAGAAAAAGCGAATAAAGAATACCCATATTCAGCTTGGGAAGAATATAAATGAAACGTCTATTTTTAACAATTATCATACTGTCTTTAGCGATATTTATTCTATGTGCTGATGACTTAAATGTTTGTGTTGCTTGGCGAGAAGAGATAGATAATCCCCTTTTTGAAACACTATTAGAAGCAGGTGTCTTCCCTACTTTCTTAGATCAAATAAAAGCAGAAACACTTAGTGATGAAAAGACTACAAACGGTGGCTTAACACATCTTGATGCAAAAAAACTAAAAGAAATAAGCTTTAGTGACACAAATATAAGTGCGGTAATTGGAGAGGACGAAGTTGATTTAATTATTATCCCAGGAGGAAGAGATATTTCCCCTTCTCTCTATAACGAAGAAGAAAATGGTAGCAAAAATGAGAGTAAAGATGAGGATATATCAGATTATATTCTAATTAAATATGCCCTTGAGAATAATATTCCACTACTAGGAATATGTAGAGGAATGCAAATGATAGCAGTCTACTATGGAGAGAGTCTAATACAAGACTTACCTTCTTTCTTTACTGAGGAAAATATTGAGTACGATAATCTACACTTAAGCGTAAATAAGACAAAAGAAGAGCCCTATAGCGAGCACAGTATTTATATAACAAATAAGGACTCAATCCTCTACTCTCTGTTTAACGAGCCTATTGTTGAAGGTCTACCAAGTGTTCACCACCAAGCAATAAAGACTCTAGAAAACACTCCACTAGAAGTAACAGCTTATACAGAAACAGATGGATTACTCATTATTGAAGCCTTTGAAGATGCTACTAATCCACGCGTTTTAGGAATTCAATTCCACCCTGAAAAGATTATCCCCTTAGAATTCGATGGTGCTGATGCAAGTAAATATATGGCAAAAGAAAAGGCTATTGGCTTCTTTTCTTCTCTCTTTACTTCTTTTGCTGCTTACACCAGATAGACATTATTAATTTTACAGGAAGTATCTTAACAAGTAGCACTTGCATTCTTACAGGAAAGCCTAGAATAGAAACACTTTTTTTCTTTTTTAAATCTTTAAGTGCTTTTCTAACTACATCTTTACTTTCGTAGTATCTATCGTAGTAAACGATAGTAGTGTTATCTCTAACGGCACGAGAGAAAAACTCTGTCTTAATCCACCCTGGACATACGCATTCAACAAAGATACCACGCTTTTTTAATTCAACGCCTAAAGACAAAGAAAAACTCAAAACAAAAGCTTTCGTTGCAGCATAGATTGACAAATATGGAACAGGCTGATGAGATGAGTTAGAGCCAAGGTTTATGATAAATGAACCTTCTTTCATGTATGGTAGAACTGTATGTGTAAGGGAAACAAGAGAACGACAATTGAGGTCTATCATATTTTCCATCTCTTCTCGCGAGCACTCAGTGAAAGCTTTAAAAACACCAAAACCTGATGCATTAACAAGGGCACCGACTTCAACACCTCTAGAAGCAAGAAGAGACGAAATCTTATCTATCGAAGATGTAAGTGTTAGATCTAATGCAATAGGAACTATTCTAGGCCCTAACTCTTTCTTTATTTCTTCGAGTCTCTCTCCCCTCCTAGCAATAACCCATATTTCGCTAAAAGAGAACGAAGACGATAAGCCATAAACAAAATCTCTTCCCATACCTGAAGAAGCACCAGTAACAATAGCAATACTCATAATGAAAACCTATCACAATAGTGTACCCCCTAGCAAGAAACTAAGGGGTACAGGGGAGTAATAATTATTTATGTAATCTATTCAGAGAATAGTCTACACCAAATTACTGAATTGAAATTCCATCAATTGTAAGTTTTCCTGTAGTACCTGGAACAAATCTACCATAAAGGTTGCTCTGTCCTTCAGGAGCAGTTTTATTACTTTGAGTTAAAGTATTTCCACTTTCAGTTATGCTATTAATTGTGACTTCGCCTACATTAGCTGTACCAACAACAACACCAACTCTCCAAACTCCGTTATCTGTTGAAATTAGTTTAGTATTCTTTACACTACAATTTTCAATTGTGTGGTATGTTGCAGGGTTAGTTCCAGCATGACCGATGATACCACCAACAGATCCATTAGCTGTTATTGTGCTATTTTCTACAGAACAGTTTTCGATGGTGATATAAGTATCAACAGGTCCATCATTAGGGTTATTGTAACCAGATGTCCAACCGATAAGTCCTCCAACACGAGCTCCAGCAGTACTTGTTATTTTTGAATTAGTTAAATGGCAGTTATTTAATTCAATCTTAGGCATAGAATCGATACAACCTATGAAAGCTCCAAGGCCTTGGTCATTTGTACTATCACTAATATTTACATTATCGAGAGTTAAATCATTAATAACTACACCACTATTTCCAGCAAATCCACCGGCAAGAAGAGGAGCATTAAGACCTGATATTGTATGGCCATTACCATTAATTGTTATAACACCAGCACCATGATACCCATCAATACTAGCAGGAGTCCATTTGTCTCCTTCTTTCAAAGATAAATCTTCAGCAATTTCAATTGTGTTATTTCCAGAACCGGCTTCTGTAAGTTTAGTTAATGCATCCTGTAATTCTGACCTAGTTGCAATACGCTTCAGATAAACTCTAGATCCGTCAATTGTTATTTCAAGTTCACTTGAATCAAGATCTTCTGGATTTCCCCAAATATTAGACTTAGACTTACTCTCTATTCCGACCCAGTTTGAGAAATTACTATCACTAATCTCTAATCTAGCCTTATTCCATTTTTTGCCATTTGCAAGTTTATTCACAGAAATAGCAGCTTTTCCTGTATCGTTTTGACCACCTTCAAAAGTACATTGTCTAACGGTAAGAATTTGGTTGAAATTCTCTTGCTCATTATACATTAACAAGGCTTTATAATCCGCTGAGAAATGACAATTAACAAATTTTACTTCTTTTGCAGTGTATAACCTTACACAATAGTTGTCATACTCATTCAAGAAAGTACATCCATTAAATGTCTCTTTATTACCATATAAAATTTTTGTTCCTATAAAGTTACAATCATTATACTCAACTGAATTTCTACTTATAATTCCGCCATAATTATGTGCAGTATCAATAAACTTAACTTTGCTAAAAGTCAAACCATCTCCACAATTGACAGAAACATTTTCCATATCAATAATCTGAGAACCATCACCAATTATGGAAACTCCCTTTTCCGATACTGATGGAAGTTTAGTTTTTATCCCCTTAGAAAGAACTATTGATTCATTTTCTTTAACTGCTTTTACGGCTTCTTCAAATGTCTGATAATAAGTATCACCTATCTTAGCCTCTGGAAAAACAAGCGCACCGTTTCTAGTGTTTTCTTCATTTATTGTACATTCACCTTTTACAGTACCAGTAACCACAACTTTTTCACTTTCACTGTTCTGATAAACATAGATATCAACATTATTACCACCATTAAATTCAACATTCTCAAGTTCAACTGTGGTTGGATTATTGTATGCTGTTGTACATCTATTACCAACAACTAATGCTGCAGATGGAACATTAAGTCCAGTTTCCCAACCTATATTTTGATAATCACTTGTTACTGTATTTGTAGATTCAATAGTTGTATTTTTAATTGTAGCAATATGACTATTATCTTTTGATATACCTCTTAGTAATGCTCCAAGTTGTTCACCTTTAATATATGATTCTGAAATATTTACAATTGCTGGAACATTAACAAAGAGACCAACACTTTGACCATTGTTATTTTGTGAAATTATTTTAGAATTCTCAATTAAAATCTCTACATTAGTATCTTTCCAATCTGAAGCGTTAGTACCAATACAGTATGCACCATCCATTATCAATTCACTATTTTTTACTGTTAATTTTGCAGGATTTGAACGCTGGAGTAAGAATACAATACAGTTTATATTACCGACAGTATTTGCAGTAATATTAACACCATCAAGAGTTAAATTTGAGTTAGTATCAAGCTTAATTGTAGAACAACCTTTTCCTCCAATAATTGAACCATTTTGAATTGTAACTTTGGCTTCACCGGTATCACCTTTAATCGTAATATTCTTTTTATCTGCAAAAGTTAATTTGTTACCATTTAAATCAATAGTAGCATTCTTTGTTAGATCAATAGCTTCTTCAAGAGTTGCATCATTAGTAAGAATTAAAGGTGTATCTACTGTTGCTGCTTTAAGAGCATCAGCAATATTTGTATATAGAGTTGCGCCTACAGATGCAACAACCTTTTCTGCTTCAGGCTTTGCTTCTCCTGCCTGTGTTATTTCTTCAACAGTACCAGAAATAGTTGTTGTTAAGTTATCATAAACGTTGAAGTACTTCTTTGCAGAAGCTGCTACATATTTAGTTCCATCTTTAGCTGTTGCTGTATAGACAACTTCAACATAATACATACCAGAATTAACAGGAGATAAATCGCTTATAACTGTTCCTGCAGAGTTCTTAACAGTAACAGTTTTTGTATATTCCGTACTATTATCAGCTACAGAGTTACCATTCTTGTCGACAATTTTAATATCATCTTTGATAACAATAGTACCTTTTCCTTCTGCTGTCTGTTGAGGACCAACTAAAATAGTAATTGTATGATTCTCAACTGTAATAGTTGTTGGATCAGTAGTCTTACCAGAGCAAATTAGTTTTCCATCTTTATTGTATCCATAGAGCTTGAAGTTCCAACTTCCCTGAGAGAGCTGCTGAGTCTTTCTATCTTTGAGTTCAACTTCAGTTGTTGTTTCACCAGTCTTTAGACAATTGTCAGCCTTCGCTGCTGTATACTTCCATACTGTTACATCACCAAGATTAAAACTTGATTCAACAGATAGAGACCTAGTGTCTCTTGAAGTAATTGTTACGTTAACAAGCTCTTCATTCAAGCTTGAATCTGGACTACATGCAACAAATGCAAATAATCCAATAATAGCAATAAGTAATAATGCTAATACTTTCTTCATGTTTTTTCCCCTTAATTTATTTTTAATCGTTATTTCCACCAACAACGATTTTGGAATACGAAGTAACTAAGTTATCGTTGAAAACAACACACAATATGTTGTAGCTCCTACTATCAGGAGTAGAAAAACTACATTCATTTGTTTGCGCTATTTCTGTGTTATCAACAAACCATTTAATGGCTGTCATTTTCGAGTCACTATCAAGAATGAAGGATGCTTTGTATCCATATCCACCTTCTTCTTTTGTTATAGTTATTTGACCTTTTGGCTCTTTTGACTCTGGTTTAATATCGAAACCACCATCTGTTGTGTGTTGCTTTTCTTTTACATAAAGACAAATAGAACATACTTCATCGGTACCATACTCAACAAAGTCATGTGGCTGCTTATTTTTTACATAGCTACAGTCCTCACATTTGTCACCATGGTATAAAGCATCTATCTCAACACTTGTCTTAATATTGTGAGGTAAAATATCACCAAAAAGCTGATGACATACTGAACAAATCGCTTGGTGACCTTCATTTCCTTTGTTTACATACTCATCAAATGTGTGATTGCCTGTTGCCTTGAGAACAGTATCTTTTAGCTCTATTTCGTTTTTTGCTTCTTTGTCAGAAAAAAGCTTATGACATCTATCACATTCCCAATACTCTATATTACCAGTCTCTCCACAAGTAGCTTCTTTTCTCTCTTTATGAATAGTTAAACTATGACCAAGAGCATTTCCATCTGTGAATGTTAAACTGTCATCATTAGGACAATAACCACAGATACAACTGTAGTAGTAAATATCTGGAGAAGTACAAGTAACGTTGCTTTTCAGAGTCCCTACAGTCTTAATCTTTTGGTTATAAGTATGAGTTGAAACATCTATCTTTGAATCACAACGAATACACTTATGATAATGATAATGCCCACTACTATCATCATATTTCCAATCTGTCTCATATTGGTGACCTTTCTTATTCAAAAATACTTTATCTTCTCCTACTGGAGTTGTTTTATCTATAGAGAGGAAATATTTTCCGCAATCTGGACAATACCAATACTCATAGTTTCCATTCTCTGTACATGTTGGTTCTGTTTCTTCATAAGCTACTGCATTCTTATGATTTATTGCGTCTACAAAGTCTACATCTTCATAGTAATCACAACCTTCATAAGAACAATACTTACGGGTAAAGCCTTTTTCTGTACAAGTTGGTTCATGCTTTTCCCATTTGTTTTCATCAGTATAGCTATGTCCATTTGGATGAATTAACTTTTCATAAGAATAACCACAAATAGTACATGTGTATTTTCTTATTCCAGACTTTTCTTTTGTAGGTTCAGCAATA
>DHMZ01000035.1:0-462 GCA_002406055.1 Spirochaetales bacterium UBA4629 | reverse complement strand
ATGACTCCACTCCTTAGAGTAAGTATGGCCAGTTTTTTGAAGAACTATGTCAGATAAATCAACAGGACTAGAGTTAGGATCATTAGTAGGGAAGTATCCTTTACATCGCTCACATTGCCAGTATTCTTTGTGACCTTCTTTTATACAATTAGCTTCTTCTCTATCAAAATGAATAGTTAATAAATGACCAAGAGATGGAATTACTATTTCTGATATCTCATAAATGCCTTCACGATCAGAGAAGTATTTACCACAACGAGTACACTCGTAGTAGTCTCTACTACCTTTCTCTGTACATGTTGATTTTATTTCTTCATGGTGAGTTAAGTCATGTCCAAGCTTTGGAATAATCTTCTTTGTATTGTATGAGCATGTTTTACATGTGTAGTACTCAGTCCAACCGTCTATCGTACATGTTGCCTCTTTTCCTTCATGATAGACTAAATCATGTTCTTTCCATCT
>DHMZ01000123.1:5690-14360 GCA_002406055.1 Spirochaetales bacterium UBA4629 | reverse complement strand
CAGACTAGTCTACTTTCTTATTTAATAATAGAATAGCTCCCATGAAGATACTTAGAGAGCTATTTTTACTTCCTGTCCACTTTTACCGATATGTTATAAGTCCACTTAAAGGCGGCGCAGTCTGTAGATACACTCCTTCTTGCTCTACATATTTTATTTTGGCAGTGAGAAAATTTGGACCAATAAAAGGCTCTATCCTTGGCTGGGCGCGTATCTTCAGGTGTCGTAATCGCTACTTTGGAGGCTATGATCCAATTCCTGAAAAGTATTCCTTTCGCTATGTAAAGGAGCAGTACATTGTCAGAAGAAAACCAAAGGGGTTTGACAAGAGTCTAAAGGAAAATCAGGCCAATAAAATGAACAAGAAAAGCAACTAAATAAGCGACTACGCACTGTAATACTACAACTGTAACTGCCCAAGATCTCCCAAGTTCTCTCTTTACTGTTGCGATTGCAGCAACACATGGCGTATATAAAAGCGTAAAGACTAAAAAGACATATGCAGTAAACGGTGTAAATAGAGATAACAATAAATTAGCGTTACCTCCAAGAAGTATTACAAGCGTTGAAACAACACTTTCCTTAGCTGTAAAGCCTGTAATTAATGCTGTAGATATTCTCCAATCTGAAAATCCTAATGGCTTAAAGATAGGAGAAAGGAAGGAACCAATTATTGCCAATAAGCTATTGGAAGCATCGCTTACAACATTAAGACGCCAATCAAATGACTCTAAGAACCATATGATAATTGAGGAGATAAATATAATCGTAAAGGCTTTTGTCACAAAGTCTTTTGTCTTTTCCCACATTAACTGGAGAACAGACTTTGCTGTTGGCATACGATAATTTGGAAGCTCTAGAACAAATGGAACTGGATTACCTTTAAAGCCAAACTTCTTCATTATTAAGGCAGCTATTATGCCTACAACAATACCCAAAAGGTAGAGTGAAATCATAACAAGTGCTTTGTATTTTGAGAAAAAAGCTGCTGTGAAAAGAGCATAAATTGGGAGCTTAGCTGAGCAAGATGCAAAAGGAACAAGAAGGATTGTCATCTTTCTATCTCTATCAGAAGAGAGCGTTCTTGTTGCCATTATTGCAGGAACAGAACAACCAAAACCTATTAGCATAGGAACAAAGCTTCTTCCTGAGAGACCAATTTTTCTTAAGGCTTTATCCATTACAAAGCTAACACGTGCCATGTAGCCAGTATCTTCAAGTATTGATAAAAAGAAGAATAGGACAACAATAACAGGCAAAAAGCTTAATACACTGCCAACTCCAGCGAATATTCCATCAATAACAAGCGAGTGTACAACCTCATTAACACCCCAGAGAGAAAGAAGCTTATCTACAGTTGAAGTAAAAAGCCCGATGAGAGAATCAAGAAGATTAGATAGTACAGTTCCAACAGGCCCAAATGTTAAGTAGAAAATAGTAGCCATAATAAGTATAAACGAAGGAATGGCTGTATACTTACCTGTTAATATTTTATCTATCTTAATTGATCTTTCTCTAGCTTTTGAGACATGCGGTTTTACAACTGTAAGCTTGCATACTCCCTCAATGAAAGAGAAACGAGTATCAACAAGAGCAGCTTCTCTATCTGTTCCGCTCTCACTTTCAAGTTGTTTGATGATATGATCTAATGTTTCTTTCTCGTTTTCATCGAGATTAAGACTCTCTAGTATAGGCTTATCTTCTTCAATAAGTTTACTTGCAGCAAAACGAAGAGGAATATCTGCTCGCTCTGCATGGTCTTCAATTAAATGCATTATGGCATGAAGGCATCTATGAACGGCGACTTCTTCAGTCTTACCATCTTTTTGACAAAAATCTTGTCTAAGAGGAAGCTCTTTGTAACGTGCAACATGGATAGCATGCTCAATAAGTTCCTCTACTCCTTCATCTTTACTAGCCGAAATTGGAACAACAGGAACGCCTAGTATTGATTCAAGCTTATTTACATTTATAGTACCACCATTCTCTCTAACTTCATCCATCATGTTTAGAGCAATAACGAGTGGAATATTCAACTCAAGAAGCTGCAACGTTAAAAATAAGTTTCTCTCAATATTTGTTGCATCGATTATATTAATAATCCCATCAGGCTTGTCTTTAAGAAGAAAATCTCTTGTTACAATCTCTTCACTAGTAAATGGAGAAAGAGAATAAATTCCAGGAAGATCTACAACTGTAGCGTTCTCTCCTCTAACTGTGCCATCCTTTCTGTCGACAGTAACACCAGGAAAATTTCCTACATGTTGATTTGATCCTGTTAGTTGGTTAAAAAGTGTTGTTTTTCCACAATTCTGGTTGCCAGCAAGGGCAAAGACAACTCTCTTCTCTTCTGGAATAACAATCTTTTCACTTTTATCGTGATAGATACCACTCTCTCCAATGTGAGGATGGTCGGAATCGTTGTCTACTTCATCTAGTGACGGCTTATCATTAGAAACTGGACATTCTGTCTTAGCTACAACTATTTTTTTCGCATCATCAGAGCGAAGTGTTAACTCATATCCTCTGACATTTAATTCAAGAGGGTCACCCATAGGAGCAACCTTAGTTAAAGTTACAGTTGTCTCCGGAGTAAGACCCATGTCTAAAAAGTGATGCCTTAATTCTTTTGAGGCATCAACAGATAGAATTGTTGCACTCTCTCCAACTTTCAAATCATTTAGTGTCATATTGTCTACTCAAGCATCATGGAGCCTATGAAAGAAAACAAAACTTCCATAGCATTATCATTGTATCCACCTTCTGGGATAATCAGATCTGCATAGGCCTTACTTGGCTCTATAAAATTATAGTGACCAGGTCTAACTACATTTGTATATTGCTCGATTACAGATTCAACAGTTCTTCCTCTCTCTTTAACATCTCTTTTTAATCTTCTAATAAAGCGTATGTCTGGTGGAGTATCTACGTAGAGCTTTAAATCGAGCATCTCTCTGATCCTCTCATCATAGAAGACCATTAAACCATCAATGATTATGATAGATGAAGGCTTTACAACAACATATTCATCTCTTCGCGTATGATGGACAAAATCATATTGAGGCATTTTACAGCACTTTCCATCCTTTAAATCCTTCAAATTAGATAGAAGCAAATCCATATCGAAAGCATCAGGATGGTCAAAATTGTAAGCAGTAATATTATGGTTATTAACAAATGTTGCTGACTTATAGTAATTATCTTGCTCTATCAACACTGCATTTGGATAGCGCTCTTTGATTCTTTTTACAACAGTACTCTTACCTGAGCCAGAACCACCTGTAATACCAATAATCTTTACTTCCATTTTTAAGCCTCTTTTATTTTTAATCTGTATGATGTAACAGATTCATAGACAGTATTTTTATCAGTATATACTCCAGGGAAATCAGGTCTATTAGGAGTATTTGGGAATCGCCCAGTCTCTAATGCTACCCCCTGGAAAGGCCTAAAGTCATCAGAAAGATGCTCACCTGTATAAATTTGTATTCCAGGCTCTGTAGTTTTACACCATATTTCAGCTTTGTTTCCTTCTAAGTGAATAACTGCTCCCTCATCAAGCACCCAAGTATTGTCATACTTACCGTCTCTTCTTGCGCCGATAAGAGTTGGATGAGTAAAATCAAAAGGAGTATTCTCAACTGCAACTGGGTTATTTTCTTTAGGAATTAAAAGTGGGTCTACATCTACATATGAAAAAGCAGGAACTTCTAAAAGATCATGTCGGCAGTCTCTATCATCGACAACAAAATATGCATGGTTTGTTAAGCATACAGGACATTTTTTATTTGATAGACTCTTATAATAAAGAGTTAAGATGCCGTCAGAGGAAAGATGGTATGTTATCTCACACTCCTTATCGCCAGGCCATCCACCCTCTTCTTCTCTCTTTATGCCAAGGGTAACAGAGTCTTCACCAAGCGCAAGAATAGACCAAATCTTATCGCCGTAATTTGCACTTCCAGAGTGAAGAGTATTCACACCATTATCGTTTTTATCGAGATTATACTTTACTCCATCAAGAGTGAAAGAAGCATTACTTACTCTATTAGCATAGGGGCCAACAACTTCTCCAGGATGGCCCTTTCCATTTACATATTCTTCTAATGTTTTATGTGCTAAAACAGCGTTATAGCTATCTGTACCAAAGTATAAAAGAGTAGCACCACGTGTCATCACACTAACTTTATACTCACCTACAGTGATAGTAATAGCGTAAACATCAACGTCTCCAATATGGCCAAAAAGTGTCTTACTTATCATTTCTTTTCATCCTCCGTCTTTAAAACAGCAAGGAAAGCAGATTGTGGTATCTCAACATTACCGACCATCTTCATTCTCTTCTTTCCTTC
Source organism: Spirochaetales bacterium UBA4629 (assembly GCA_002406055.1). Lineage (GTDB taxonomy): Bacteria > Spirochaetota > Spirochaetia > Sphaerochaetales > Sphaerochaetaceae > Ornithospirochaeta. The sequence continues at coordinate 10,008 of DHMZ01000123.1, read as the reverse complement.
TTTCTGCTTCTCTAAAAGCTTTCTCTTACGTGAAATATCACCACCATAACACTTTGCTGTAACATCTTTTCTAAATGCATTTACAGTTTCGCGCGCGATAATCGTGCCACCAAGCGCAGCTTGAATAGCTATCTTAAATTGCTGACGAGGAATCTCTTTCTGTAGGCGTTCAACTATCTGTCGTCCTCTTAGCTGTGCATTTCCTCTAAAGACTAAGCATGAAAGCGCATCTACAGGTTCACCATTAACAAGAATTTCCATTCTTACAAGATCTGTCTTTCTCTCACCTATTACATTGTAGTCGAATGAGGCATAGCCTCGAGATATGCTCTTTAACCTATCATAGAAGTCAAAGAGAACTTCAGAGAGTGGCATTTCATATATAAGCTCAACACGCTTAGTATCAAGATAGTTCATTTGAGTCTGAACGCCACGCTTTTCCAAACATAGCGTAATAATTGGACCAACATATTCTGTAGGCGTTATGATATTAGCCTGTATATATGGTTCTTCAGCCCAATCAACTCTCATAGGATCAGGATATTCTAATGGGTTATCTATATGGAGGACCTCTCCATCTTTCATGTGGACTGTGTAACGTACACTAGGGGAAGTAAACACAATAGAAAGATCAAATTCACGTTCAATTCTTTCTTGTATTACCTCTAAGTGAAGCATACCTAAGAAGCCGCATCTAAAGCCGAAGCCAAGAGCTGCCGAGTTGTCTTTTTCATACATCAGCGATGCATCATTAAGCTTTAATCTCTCAATTGCATCTTGTAGCTCTTCATAGTCGTTTGAATCTACTGGGTAGATAGAAGAGAAGACTACAGGCTTAACTTCTTTAAAGCCAGGAAGAGGCTCAAGAGCAGGATTAGACTTCGCTGTTACTGTATCGCCAACACGAATATCAGATATGGTCTTGATACCAGCAATGAAATAGCCAACATCTCCTGCTTCTAATTTATCTTTTGGAACAAGAGATATCTGAAAAAGACCTAAATCTTCAACTTTATATGTTGCATTTGAATGCATGAAGAGAATCTCATCTCCGACCTTTACTGTACCAGAAACTATTCTTGCATGAACAATAACACCTCTATATGGGTCATAGTGTGAATCGAAAATAAGGGCTTTTAGAGGATCATCAGTCTTTCCACTAGGGGATGGAATATAATTGACAATGGCCTCATAGAGATTATCGACACCTTCGCCTGTCTTTGCCGAAACTTTAACAGTCATTGAGCTATCGAGCCCTAAATCGTGGTCTATTTGATGTAAGCAGGAGTCAATATCAGCAGAAGCCAAATCAATCTTGTTTATAACAGGAATAATCTCAAGGTTATGCTCCATCGCTAAATATAAATTTGCGAGTGTTTGAGCCTCAACACCCTGAGTTGCATCAATTAAAAGCAAAGCTCCTTCACATGAGCTTATCGCTCTAGATACTTCATATGTAAAGTCAACATGGCCCGGAGTATCTACAAGATTAAGTTCGTACTCTTCACCATCTTTTGCTATGTATGGAATAGTAACGGCTTGGCTTTTTATTGTGATTCCCCTCTCTCGTTCAATATCCATATTATCGAGAATCTGATTTTGTTGAGGACCACGAGACTGAACAAGTCTAGCCTTTTCAATAAAACGATCGGCAAGAGTACTCTTGCCATGATCGATGTGTGCTATAATACAAAAGTTTCTTTTATGAGAAGTATCTACTGCCATATTCCTTACTTTAAATCAGTTATGTGTTCAACAGGAGCAAAGCCAAACATCTCTCTGATTTCCTTATCATCAAGAGTTTCTTTCTCAACAAGAGCATCTGTAAGCTTATCAAGTTGATCACGATGCTCAGTAAGAATTCTTATAGTGTCATCCATGCAAGAAGCTAAAATTGCACGCATTTCACTATCGATTTTCTTTGCTGTATCTTCTGAATAGTCTTTATGCTGTGTAATCTCACGTCCTAAGAAGAGAGGTTCTCCTTCGTCTGAGAGATTTATAAAGCCAAGATCAGACATACCCCACTCTGTAACCATTCTATGAGCAAGATCTGTAGCTTGCTTAATATCGTTACTTGTTCCTGTTGTTGTCTCACCATATACAATCTTTTCTGCAGCATAGCCACCCATACAAATCTTTATTCTATCAACAAGATAGCTCTTTTGAATTGTATACTGATCCTTTTCAGGTAAGCTCATTGTAATACCAAGAGCTTGGCCGTGAGGAATGATAGTGACCTTATGTAATGGGTCAACATGCTTGAGGTAATAGTGAAGAAGAGTATGTCCTGCTTCGTGGTAAGCAGTAGCTCTCTTTTCATCATCTGTCATGAACGCACTCTTCTTTGCAACACCAAGGATAATCTTATCTCTAGCTGACTCAAAGTCATCCATATCGACAATGGTCTGATTGTTTCTTGCGGCAAAGAGAGCTGCTTCGTTAACGAGATTAGCCAAATCCGCTCCACTTGTTCCTGGAGTTGCCCTAGCAATACGTGCAAGATCGACATCAGAAGCAAGCTGGACCTTCTTAGTATGTATTTTCAAAATATCTAATCTTTCTTGAACATCTGGAAGTGCAACAGTAACCTGACGGTCAAATCTTCCTGGTCTCAAAAGAGCTGGGTCAAGAACATCAGGACGGTTAGTTGCAGCAAGAACAATAACTCCAGGCTCAGAAGAGAATCCATCCATCTCTACAAGGAGTTGGTTTAAAGTCTGCTCTCTTTCATCATGGCCACCACCAAGGCCAGAACCACGTGAACGACCTACAGCGTCAAGCTCATCAATAAATATAATACATGGAGCGCTCTTTCTTGCATGTTCAAATAAATCTCTTACTCTTGCGGCACCCATACCAACAAACATTTCAACAAAGTCTGATCCTGAAGTATGTAAGAAGGAAACACCTGCCTCTCCTGCAACAGCACGAGCAAGAAGAGTCTTACCTGTTCCTGGAGGGCCTACGAGCAAGCATCCCTTAGGGATTTTTGCACCAATCTTTGTAAACTTTTGCGGATCTTTCAGAAAATCAACAATTTCCTGAAGTTCATACTTTGCTTCTTTCTGGCCAGCAACATCCTTAAATGTTGTTTTGTTATCCTTTGCTTGATACTCTCTAGCAAGAGATTTGCCAAAGGATCCCATCATCTTATTGCCACCCATTGCCCCTGTAGAGCGCATCATGGAGACCATAAGAACAATAAATATAATCCAAGGAAGAAGTTCTAAGATAACAAGCCAGAATGAGGTTGTCTCTGAACTTCCAGAAACATTAACACCATTGTTTAAGAGGGTGTTAACAAGAGTAATATCAGAGTAAGGTATGCGTGTAGAATAGTAAGAACCATCTGTCGAGTAGTAATTAATTGTTGTTCCACCAACAATATCTGCACTAGCAACCTTCTTACTTTCAACAAGAGAGATAAACTCACTATATGTTGTTTTTGTAGCCTTAGCACTCTTTGAATCTTGGAAGAAAACAAAGAAGAAAGATAATGCAAGAACAATAAGGACGATTAACGCTATTCTGTTGTGAACAGAAGATTTAGAGTTTCCATTCTTAGGTCCCTTATTAGAGTTATCTTCACTTCCCCAATAGCGGAATTTATCATATACATTTTCTTTCTTTTCTTTATCTGAATTCGGCTTCTTTTCTTCATCCATTTTTGGAGAAGAATCTTCCTTTTTTCCTTCGTTTTCTTTTTCAGAAAGCTCAGCCTGCACTACGTCCGGCTTTTTCTCTTTATCTTCGTTGTCCATAAAATTCCTTTCTTAAGAAAATATAATATCTTTTATAGAGACTTCTCACAAGTAAGAGCCCTTTAGAGAAGTTAACCAAAAAAAGACAATTAGTTAACACATACAGATGTATTTTCTGTGGAATCAGATAACCTTCTTTTTATCTTCATCTTTCTTGCTTTTGACCTTTTTAAGGATAGTTAAAGCATCTTTTAGTGTTTTACGCATCTTTTCTATTTCCTTTATCTGTGCCTCGGTCTTTCCTTCATTGAAGTAGAGAGCCACATTGTCGCAAGACTGAAGCATCTGATTTAATCTCTTAATAACGCTTCTTAAATCAGGGTTATCTTCACTTTCATAGAGCATAACTTGTAATGAAGAAAATGAATCTTTTATTGTTAGCCTTATCTTCAACAGAAGTCTTCTTGCCTTCTCTCTCTTAAAACTCTTCTTTTTTGAAAGAGATAAAAATAGAGCAAGATTTCTATCAATGTCATTAAATCTCTTAAATGTTCTATTTAGAGAGTCTTTTGTTATCCCATAAAAGTGACATAAGAGATATGTTGCAAGGTAGA
>DHMZ01000123.1:443-5582 GCA_002406055.1 Spirochaetales bacterium UBA4629 | reverse complement strand
TAAGAATTCAATCATTTCTTTTTCTCTCCTTTTCTATAGCTCAGCGTTAACTGAGGATAAGGCACCTCTATACCTTCCTTTACTAAAGCATCTAATCCCTTCTCATTTAAAAACCAAGTTAAATCCCAATAGTCTTTTGAATTAACCCATACACGTAGAAGCAAATCTATCTCACTGTCTTTAAGTTCTTTAACAACAATCATTGGCTTAGGATCTTTCAAAACTAAAGGAGAAGAAGAAGCTAATTCTAGTAATACTCTCTTCGCTTTTTCTACATTTGAATCATAATCAATTCCAAAGATTGTATCTAATCGTCTTACCTTATACTCGGAATAATTTGTAATAGAAGAAGAAAAAACAACCTTGTTTGGAATTGTTATTGTTTTATTGTCTGGCGTAACAAGCACAGTATGTAAAAGCTTTATCTCTTTAACAGAACCAGAATAATCACCAATATCTACATAGTCATTAACTTTAAAGAGCTTACTTGTTACCATCATTATTCCATTGGCAACACCACCGATAATATCTTGAACGGCAAGGCCTATTGCAAGTGTGATTGCGCTTAAAGCAGAAACAACACCATTAAGAGGAACATTCAATCTTCCTAAGCAAATAAAAAGCAAAGCTAAATATAGTAATATTTTTACTATCGTAGAAATAAAGTTAATAAGAGAAGCATCAACAGTGCTTCCTATTAATAGCTTTTCGACAATACGAATAATATTTCTTATAGTAAGTATACCCAAGAAAGCTATTATTATGGTCGAAGTATATAATAGACCATAGTTTTCAAAAAATAGTTCAACGTTTTCCATTTCCGCCTTTACCGTCCCAATTCTATTCTGACACACTCTCCCTCTTTTCCGATTAAAGAAGAAGTAATCCTATCTCTTTCACCTAAGAAAGAAGAAAAGAAAGCTAAGATCTTGCCCTCTTTCTCCATCACTATAGCATAAGGTAGTTTTTTCTCTTTGAGTAGCGAACTTATCTTTCTCTCTCCATCTTTTAAGAGAATAACATCATCTTTTCTTGTTTTTCTAATTATGCTCTTTTCTGATACAGCTCTATCTATTTTTAAATCAAGAGAACTCTTCTCTTTTGTAGACACTTTCAAAGAATAAGGCAGAGCAGTGTCAGAGAATAAAAAAAGAGAAGAGAAATCATCAATCTTTTTATAAGCTTTTATTTTGTCTTTTGAAAAATAAAAGACATATCTTTTGCTTTCATATTTGCTTCTACCATCCTTTATTCCTTCATCTATCTCTTTTAAGTGGCCTCTACTTATCCTATTTTCTTCACCAAAAGCAGAAAAAATTGAGTAAAGAGTCTCTTCTTTTTGTAGTGGAGAAAGAGCAAGATACTCTGAACGCAAAAAAGAAGCATAGAGACTAGAAAGAGTAATGAACTTAACTTCTTCGTCATTAAGTGCAGAAACATTCTTTGCAATTTTTGAAATTACGTCTTTCTCACTGTCAGATAAAGAAGGAAGGATGAAAGATCGAATATAATTTCTTTTATAGTGTGTATCGCTATTAGTTGAATCAAGACTCGGCTCAAGAGAAAGTGTTTGTATAGCCTCTTTTATGTCTTTCTTTTTGGTATCTAAAAGCGGACGAACGAGCATGCCATCACGCTCTCTAATACCTCCCCATGCCCAAAAAGGAGAGAAAGAAAGCATTCGCATTAAAATAGTTTCAGTTTGATCGTCCTGATGATGAGCTGTCAAAATGAAGCTAAAATTGTTTTCTCTAGCATAGCTATAGAGGAGACTATATCGCTCTTTTCTCGCAGAAGCTTCAATACCACACTTATCTATTTTTGCTCTTCTCTCTATCACACCTCTTTCTATCGTTTTAATGACAAGAGGAATACCTAACTTAGAGGCATTATGCTTATTTCTTTCTATTTCTTTTTTTAGTTCTTCTTCTCCTCGAAGATTATGGTTCACATACAAAGCCTCAGCCCTATCAGAAAAGTAGAGAGAAAGCAAATACATTAAAAAGAGAGAATCTTCTCCGCCAGAAAAAGCGAGAAGTAGCTTACCTTCCTGCGGAATCTTAGAGCGTAAACGAATTAACATCTCTGATAATTTCATCTATCTCTTTTCCTTCTGTTATCTCAAGAATCTTTGGGGCTAGAAAATCTAATGCTTTATCAAGCTTAAGTTTTTCTTCGTCAGAGAAAGAAGAAAGCACATAGTCAGCAACACCAACTCCTTCCTTTGGGTGGTCAATCCCAACATAGACATGAATAAAGTCTTCACTCCATGCGTTTATGATTGACTTCAAGCCATTATGTCCTGCGCTTCCGCCCTTCTTCTTTATTCTAATCTTTCCAACAGGAAGATCCATTTGGTCACATATAACAATTAACCTATCGCCATCTTTTAAAAGAGAGGTTGTAGCTAATCCAGAATTATTCATATATGTTAAGGGTTCTACCAAGGCAGTCTTCTTGTCGCAGAAATAGGCAATTTTATATGGATAAAAACAGCGCTTTCGGAGCTTTAAACCCTTAAGCGCTGCTATTTTATCTACGGTCATAAAACCGACATTATGCCTTGTTCCTTTGTACTCAGAACCTGGATTCCCGAGTCCAAATATAAAAGTCATTATTTTGTTGCACTAGCATCAGCAGTAGTAGCATCAGCATTTGCTGCAGCACCTGTTGTAACTTCTGGAGCAGCATTCTCATCTGTGCTTGGCTCAGCGATATCTTCTCTAACCATCTTAACAGAAGCAATTGTTACATCGCCATCTTCAAGAACCTTAATTGTTGATGGAATTTCGAGATCTGAAATTCTGAATGTCTCATTAACATCAAGCTTAGAAACATCTGCAACAAGCTTTTCAGGGAGGTTACGTGGGAAACACTCGATTTCGATTTCGTGTGTAACCTGCTCAAGAACACCACCATTCTTAACACCAACTGGAGAACCTTCGAGAACAACAGAAACCTTTGTTCTGAGAAGCTGACCAAATGTAACTTCGAAGAGGTCAACGTGCTGGATACAATTCTTTAAGAGGTTTTCCTGAACATCCTTAACGAATACATTCTTATCTTCTTCACCATTAATCTTAAGTGTAATAAGAGTTGTTTCAGTGAAGGTATTCTTCTTCATATTAAATTCTCTAGCATCTAGAGTTACATATACTGGAGCAACGCCCTTCTTTCCATAGATAACTGCTGGAATACGTCCGCTTCTTACTACTCTTCTAGATCCTGCAGAACCAAAATCACTTGTTCTTAATTCAGCTGAAAGTGTTTTTTCTTTAGCCATTTTTTTCTCCTTAACTCTCATGGGCTTTAAATCCCATTACCATTTTTTTCACGCCACAAGACGCTTTATAAGGGCGTGCGGAGTCGAACCGCAATATGGAGAATCAAAATCTCCTGCCTTAACCATTGGGCTACGCCCCTATGTAACAATGAAGAAAGATATCAGAAATATCGATTTCAGTCTATATTATCTTTTTACAACTTAAGAAATATTCACTTTTTGAGCAATAGGGTTCTTTGGAAAGTAAAAACCAAACACTGCCACTACCACTAAGTGAAAGATAATCATCTTCTTTTATTGTATTCTTTATTTCATCAAATATGCTTTTACCTTCTATAAGTTCAAAATCATTTGGAAATTCACTGCGCTTTAGAGGATAAAAAAGATTAGAGAGCGGTGTTGTATTAAGATTGTATTCATCTAGTTTTCTATAAGCTTCTATTGTTGATACTCCACTTCCCTTTGCTCTGAAAAGCGAAACATATTTGTACTCTTTGAGCCATTCTCTCTCTTCAACCCTTTCCCCTATTCCACTTACATATGCACATTTATAGCCAGAAGTGAAGAATGGAACATCAGCGCCAATCAATTGAGAAAAGTCTATTAATTCTTCTTGCGAAAAGTATTTAAAATAGTTATTAAGTGCAATTAAGACAGAAGCAGCATCACTGCTTCCTCCACCTAGCCCCGCTTGTAGAGGAATATTCTTTTTAATTTCAATCTTTAGAGAAAAGGAAAGCCCAGTTTCAAGAGAGAAGAGACGCGCACTCTTCTCCATTAAATCCTCTTTACTTCCTATGTAGCTTTCATTTCCTTTTATTGATACAGAATATGGTCCTTCTTCAATAGACACATTTATTTCATCATAAAAAGGCAAAAGAAGGAAATATGACGAGATTGTATGATAACCATCTTCTCTTCTCCCTGTTACTTTTAAGCCAACATTTGCCTTTGCATAAGAGTGAACAATCATTTGCATAACATCATTCTACAAAAAAGTTTGAAGAAGGATAACAGTATTTTTCCCAATTAAATAGAATAGAAAAAAAAGAAAAGTAAGAATAAAATAAGTTAGATTTATGGTAGGTATTAAAGCACTTATATTTGATAAAGATGGCACATTGTTTCCATATAACCTATGGAGAGAGCCCCTTTATAAGCTCCTATGCGAAAATCTTCCCTTATCAAAATTAAATGAGAGCAAGAAGGAAGAATGTATTTCTTCTTTTATGTCTCTTCTCTCTTTTTCAAAAGATGGCTCTATCGACACAAAATCATTCGTATTTGATAGAAAAAAAAGACTTTTTGCAATCTTTAAGTTAATTAAGACTACAATTAAATACCGTCTATCTCCTTTAAGAACAATGAATGGTTTCTTAGAAATCAAGAATCGTTATAAGTATTTCGATGGTTCTTCTTATGATTGGAAAACCACAGTTGATACGCTCTCTTTTTTTAAAAATAAGGGAATTCTTCTTGCTCTCTTTTCTAATGATAAAATGGCGTCAGTTGAAAAAATCGAAGAATATATTGGCTCTAATTACTTTAGCTACATAATTACAAATGAAAGCAAGATTAAAAAACCAAGCAAAAAGACGTTTTTAGAAGCAGAAAGAGAGTTAAAAATTCCTAGATCTAGCATGTGTTTTGTTTCTGACACACCCGAAGATTTAATAATGGCAAAAAAAACTAAAGTTAAAGCTATCGCAATTGAAGGAACCTTTTCAAAGAAAGAATTAAAGCCTTATGCAGATATTATAATCTCATCACTAGAAGAGCTTAAAAGCATAATTGAGTAAACAGTAGATATCGGCAATATTTTAGCTATAATTTAAATATTAATTGCCGATAACTAG
>DHMZ01000123.1:0-340 GCA_002406055.1 Spirochaetales bacterium UBA4629 | reverse complement strand
CGTAGTGTAAGAAATTACTGTGAGAATAATCGCATCATAGTGCTTTAAAAAAAATGATACATAACGTCATCAATAGACCCCTCTGAAGTATCTCTCCTAGACCTCACTCTCTCCTTTCGGGAAATTCATGTAATCCTTTTATTTCTCTTGGTTTTTAACATACTCCTTGATTACTCTCTCACTATTAAATTTTCCTTCAGTCGAAACAAAATAACCGTCGCTCCAAAATTCCACTCCCCATAACTTTTTCTTCACTTCTGAATGTTCGGCAAATATTCGTTTGGCTGTTATACTCTTTATGACTCGAAGTCAGAACACTCCATCTATAATCCAAAAAGAT
>DHMZ01000118.1 GCA_002406055.1 Spirochaetales bacterium UBA4629 | reverse complement strand
ATCTACGTTCTTTTTATATTTTGCAACACTTTTGTTTGTCTGTGTCGAAAAATTAGCTACAATTATTATATAATTTTACATATCTTTTACCTGTTTAATTATATTTTACACTAAATATCATTTTTTTATCTGACACTATTAACAAGGGGAAGAAAAAGGGTTATTTAGCTAAAGTACATTTCTATTGTTTTATTCGTGGTCCTCCGTCAAAAAGAGCTTGACTGATTCTAGGAGGACTACATGACAAAAGAAAAATTTATAGAACTATTCTTAATTGAATTAGATAAGCTAAGCAGAAATAAAAAGAAGACTAAGGGAAGAGAGTACATTCTTCTTTCTACTCTTCAAACTCTTTTAGAAAGGAAGGGACTCTGTCTCTTCTCCTTTTTCTCTCTTATAGATAAGAAGAGTAAAGAAGATATCTTTTTCTCTTCTCATCCTCCCCTTAGCTTAGAGGATTTAGTTAGGGCTATAGAGTTCTACAGAAAAGAAAAGAAGATAAGTAAGCGAGAACTATCGAGACGCGTAAATCTTGATTGGAGCAACTTTCTTAAGCTATATAACAGAGGACTAAAATCGTGTAACACGGCTTTAGTCCTCTCTCTTATTTATGCTTTAGAAGTATATCCTTCTGTCTTTATTAAAAAAGCAAATGAACTAAGAAGAACTTGAGAAAATCTATATCAATAAAATGTAGTATTATATCAGCTTTTTATGATATAATAATTAAATGGGTTTAGAGATATTATTTGCTGGTCCTGAGGACATTGAAAAGATTTCAAAAGCACTAAAGCTTCCACTAAGAAGAAAGATACTTTCACTTTTAAAGAAAAAAAGTATGAATATTACAGAGCTATGCGAAACTCTAAATATACCGCAATCCACCTGTACACTAAATATTCAGATCTTAGAGAAAGCTGATTTAATAAACACAAAGCTTATTGCTTCAACTAAACATGGTAGAGAAAAGCTATGTTCTCTTAAACATGAAAAGATAATGCTGTCTATACTAGACAGTGACGGCATCGTGAAGAAAGAGAATAAAATAATCGAGACAGAAATGCCAATTGGACTCTTTTCAGATTGCTCTATCTCTTCTCCTTGTGGCATTATCTCTGAAAAGGGAGTTATTGGATACTATGATAACCCATCCTCATTTCTTCACCCATTAAGAGCACAAGCAGGGCTCTTATGGTTTACATATGGATACTTAGAATATAAATTTCCAAAAAACTTCAACGATGCAGGTTCTGTCAGTTCTATTAGCTTTTCTTTAGAAATATGCTCTGAGTATCCTGGATACAATAATAATTGGCCTTCAGATATAACACTATGGATTAACAACAAAGAGATAGGAACATGGAAAAGCGAAGGCGATATGGGTGGAAAAAGAGGACTCTTGACTCCACTTTGGTGGGATAGCGAAGACACACAATATGGCTTTTTAAAGAGTTGGATTGTTAACTATAAGGGCTCATTTATGGAGGATGGATGTGCGCTCTCTTCTACCAAAATTTCTGATTTAGAAATTGAAAAATATGACTCTATAATTGTAAAGATAGGAGTAAAGGAAAATGCGATAAATCGCGGAGGAATTAATATATTTGGCTCTAGGTTTGGTAACTATAACCAAGACCTAAAGCTCAAGGTAACTCTTAACTAAGCACTATCTCTCTTATTTTATCTAGTGCCACCTTCTCCTCTCTATTTATCTTTACTATTCCATTTACTTCTTGCATTACATCTGTCAGCTGTGTATAGCAAAAGCCAGCTATACTTTCATTCTCTTTTATTGCCTTAATTAAGCCATTAAAGCGCAAGAGGAAGCTTTCTTCTGACTCCTCACCTCCGGAGTAGCCCCAGTTAGTTTTGTTTATATCCTTATTAAAAGCTATTCCTCCAAACTCAGTAATTAAAATAGGTTCGTCACTATGAGAAAAGCCCTCAGAATAGATTTTTCTATTCTGAACTGATGTATTGAGTGTTTTATCTATGTTTTCCCAATTCTTTTTTAGTCCAGAGTAATCTTTAACGTAGTCATGAACAGAGCAGATATCACTAGTAACTTGCTCCCAACCGTCATTTGTATCACAAAGGCGACTTTGGTCTCTATACTTAATATAGGTATAGAGAGCTAAAGCAAAATTTTGCTGTTTTTTATTTGAGTATATATTTCTTACTCCCCATGACTCATTTAGTGGTACCCAAACTATAATTGATGGGTGGTTATAGTCACGTGAGATAAACTCTCCCATATCCCTCAGTAGATTGTTACATTCAGAGTCTGAAAAACAATATCCACTTGGGAGCTCTGCCCAAACAGCAAGCCCGAGTTTATCACACCAATAGTAGAATCGAGAATCCTCTATTTTCTGGTGCATTCTCACACCATTAAAACCCATAGCTTTTATAATCTTAATATCCTTAATAATATCATCATCACTAGGTGGAGTAAGAAGAGTATCTTCCCAATAACCCTGATCTAGTATTAGCTTAAGATAGAACTCTCTATTGTTTAAAAGTATTTTACCATTGCTAGTGCTCACCTTTCTCATTCCAAAGTAGGTTGTTACAGAATCTTTACCGTCTATTTCTGCTTTAAGAGTATATAGTACTGGATTATCAGGAGACCAATGATGAATCTCGTCAATCATATCATCTTCTTTAACATGAAGAGTAATGCTATCTTCCTTAGTTAATGAAGAAAGCTTAACAGATGTTATCTCTCTATTATCTCTCATTACAGTAAAACTGATTTCTTCATTTTCTCTCGTTTTTTTATTAAGAGAGAAATCTATTTTTACTGTCACATCATCAATATTAGGAATACAACAGAGAGAAGTAAAAAATACTTCTCCTCTCTCCTCTAGATATACACTCTGCCATATACCAGAAGAGGGCGTATACCAACACCTATCACCCTTCTCTTTCCAATACTGTTTTCCTCTTGGTTGAGTACAATCCGCCTTGTCCTCTACTCTTAGTGTTACTAATGCTTTATTATTATTTAAATAATCAGTTATTGGAAAAGAGAATGGAGTATAACCACCCTCATGCTCTCCAAGATAGTAACCATTAACCCAAACTTGAGCTTTATAGTCGACAGCAGAAAAACACAAGTAGACCTCTTTTTTAAAAGTGGATGGGACCTCAATTTCCTTTTGATACCACATTATCTCATGAAGACTAGAATCATTTATTCCAGACTTTTTTGATTGATAGACATATGGAACTTCTATTTTAGATTTCATCTTCCTATTTAAAAACCATTTTTCTTTTAGCCCTACATCAGAGTCATCGAACTCAAAGTTCCATTCTCCATTAAGACTAAGCCAATTAAGGCGAGCAAAGTCTGGCCTTGGGTGGATAGTACTACTCATTTTCGCTCCTCCACTCTTTAATAATATTTCGGTATTCATCTGCTACCTTTCTTTCTTCTCTAGAGTGAGTATAAAAACCAAACTTTGCAGAAAAATGCTCTTTTTCAGAATCGTTACTTGTTCTCCAATCCCAATCATACATATCAATGATAGGAAAGTAGGTATAACCAATGATATCCATCCCCTCTTCTTTTTCCTTAATTAAACGGTCTGTAGATTCTTTAAGCCATCTGGACTTTAAAACTTCATCATTCTTAATAGATGTTTCTGTTATCATCATAGGAACTTTAAAACGTTCATAGCGTTTTTTTAGTATTTCTATCATATCATCCGTCCAAAGAAGATGATTCTCTCTCTTCTCTCCCTCTACTATTTTGTTAAAAGAAAACTGAGGATAGAAATTTACTCCCATTATTCCAATCTCTGTTCCATTTGAGCAAAACCAATCAAGATCATTCTCGCTCATGCCATTTTTCTCTAAGAATGGGAAGAAATACTCTAGTCCCCGTAAATCGCCAGTAAGAAAGTTATAAAACATAGACTGTACGGTTGTCTCAATCAAAGCAATTTCCTTATAGCTCTCTATATCTGTTACAGAGCCACCTGAACACTCCACTTGAATAGTCTCAATATTCTCTCGTCTTAATAGCTTTGTTTGCTTTATAGCTCCTTTAGTTACAGCTTTAAAGACCTTCAAATATCCTTCGTAGCCATGTGAGTATGGGGGCCACTCGCCTCTACGACCTGCAAACTCACAAGCTGTATGTGGCTCATTAAATGGAACAGCTGCAACAAGATACTTTTTATATCTCTCAACTACTCTTGCTGTATACTCTTCTACATAACTTGGATAATCTGGATCAAAGAATGAGTCTTTCATCCATAGAGGTGTTCCATAGTGCATAAAATCCAAGAGGAGCGTAATACCCTTCTCTTCTACAATATAAGGAATAACCTCATCACTCCAACTAAAGTCAAACTTTCCTCTTTCCTTTTCTGTTTTGTACCAAGGAAGGCCCCATCTAAGAGAATCGACTTCTAAGCTTTTTACCCTATCAATATCCTCTTTCCAGTTTTGATAGTGTTCAGTAAGCTCGTACTCATCTAATCTTTTTCCTGTTAATGGATATGGGTCAGCTATGAAGGTATCTTCAATACCACAACAAAAATGAAATTTTTTCTTATCAAACATAATTAACCTTTTATACCGCTAAGTGCGATTCCCTTTATAAATGATTTTTGTGCAAATAAGTACATAATTAAAATTGGTAAAATAGAAAGAACAGCACCACAAAAGATTGGCCCATGCTGCGAGACATGTTCGCCCTGAAATAGTGCTAGCCCTACAGGAAGAGTTTGCATAGATGTAGTGTTAGTCATAAGCATTGGCCAGAGAAAATCATTCCAATTATACATAAAATGGAATATTCCTAAACTCATTAAGGAAGATGCTACAACAGGTAGCATTACCTTAAAGAAAATTCCCTCTTCACTCAGTCCATCTATGCGCCCTGCATCAATAAGTTCATTTGGAACAGAGAGAAATGATTGCCTCATAAAATAGATACCAAAGGCATTCGTTAATCTTGGTAGGATAAGACCTATGTAAGTATTTAGAATTTTCATTTCATTCAATAACAAATAGATTGGAATCATGGTTATTTGGAATGGAATCATCATTGTTATAAGGACAATAATAAAGAGGATATTAGAACCCTTAAACTTTAGCTTAGCAAAGGCATAGCCTGCTAAAGAATCAAGTAAAAGAGAAGAAACTGTTACTGTTCCTGTAAATATTACTGAGTTAAGAAGAAACTTAAAAAAAGGAATCTGCACAAGTAGGCTGCGATAGTTCTCAATTGTTATTCTTCTTGGAAAGAATCTCTCTGGGTGGCCCATGATATCTGCTTCAGGCTTTAAACTAGAGAGAGCCATCCAAACAAAAGGAATTAAAAATATACTAGCTATAAAAATGAATACTAAAAATAAGACTATATTTGCTTTTTTTGAAACCTTCATGAGTAATCTCCATTATTCTCAGCCTTTTTAAAGCTCTTCAATTGAAACAATGTTATTAGCAGAATTACAATAAATAGAATAAATGCCATACTTGATGAATATCCCATCTCAAAGACATTAAAGCCTCTATAGTAGATGTAATAGACTAATACTTCTGTACTAAATAGTGGGCCACCCTTTGTCATAACATAGACTTGGTCAAAGACCTGGAAGGAACTAATTAGATTTGTGATAATTGTGAAACTAAGTGTGGGTGCTAAGAGCGGTAACGTAATAGAAAAGAATTGTTTTACTTTACCTGCCCCATCGATTTCTGCTGACTCGTATAAACTCTCAGGAATAGAATTTAGACCAGCAAGTATTATAACCATGTTAAACCCAATCCAACGCCATACTCCTACAAAAATTATCATTCCCATTGCGCTGTCTGGCTCGCGTAGTAAATCCTTAACTTTGAAGCCCATATTTTTAAGGTAAATACTAATTAGGCCTATATCTCCATCAAGCAAAAAGCGAAAGATAATGGCAATAATTGCCATTGAAGTAATTGCAGGAAGAAAGATTATTGCTTTAAATGCTTTACTTCCCTTAAAATCATAGCTAAGTAGTGTTGCAAAAATAAGCGACAATATGACAAGAATAGGTACGTATAGAACTGTATATATAACAGTGTTCTTAAATGCATTAAGAAATCTTTCATCATTGAATGCTCTTAAATAATTACCCAAGCCCAAAAAAAGCTTACTGTTTTTGATGATATTCCAGTCATATAAGCTCATATAAAACGACTTAATTATGGGATACAAAACAAAAACTGTGATTATAAGCATTGAAGGAATAATCATCCTTATTCCTGCTCTCTGAATACTTCTTTCAATGCCATTTTTAACATATTTAGTTGACATCTTTCACTCCTTATTTTCTAGCCCATAATCTTGGAAGGCATATAGCCCTCCAAGATGAATCTTTTTATTCGTTTAATAGTGTTGTTAGCGCGCTATCTGCAGCCTTTAATGCCTCTTCTGGGCTCTGAGTTCCTCGAGTAACGTTCTCATATAATGGGACTAGAATTTCTTCATCAATTCTTGATGATTTTGGATTATCAGCCATAAAAAGCTCAGCATATTCGCTAGACTTTAAGAAATATGCAATATCAGGATTTCCCTTCAAAAGCTCTTCATCATCACTCATATCTGTTCTTGTTGGAGGAGCTCCTGTTCCGAGAGACCACTGTCGCTGAACATCTTTACTGTTCCAATACTCAATGAAATCCCATGCTTCTTCTTTAACTTTTGAGTCCTTTGTGATTGCAAGAACACTGTCTCCTCCCCATGTCTTTCTTTCTCCATTAATTCCACTAGGGATTTCTGCAATACCAAGATCAATACCTGCACCTCTAAAGCCATTAATTGCCCAGGCTCCGTTAAACTCTATAGCAGCCTTTCCTGCAGAGAAGAGATTATCAGCCTCTTGACCTGTTAAACCAACTGGAGAGACTCCTTCTTTGAATGCATTTTGAATCATTGTCATTGCTTCAATTGCTTCCTTACTATAAAGAACACTCTTTCCATCTTTAATGTAATCAGCACCATACATCCACATAAAAATTGGCATCATAGCAACTGTCGATTTAATACCTATTGCCTGTGCATATTGTGTAATATTTCCATTAGCATCTTTAATAATTAGTTTTGACCATGCATCTTGCAATTCATAAATAGTTTGTGGAGGATTCTCTGGATCAAGTCCTGCACTTCTAAACATATCTTTGTTGTAGTACATGACCTCAGCTGCAAATGCCATTGGCATTACATACTGTTTTCCATTATAGTTGCCAGCCCTAATTAGACCTGGAACAAGGTCTGATGTATTGAGTTTATCGGATGAAGCTATAAAATCATCAAGAGCATAGAGCTTGCCACTCTCAGCATACTCAGCATATCTAGTAACAGAAATACCAATTAAATCAGGTGCATTACCAGCTATCATAGCAGGCATTAATTTCTGGAATAATGTATCCCATGGCATAATTTCCATTACTATTTCAATTTTGTCCTGACTGCTATTATAGTTTTCCACAATCTTTTCAAGAACGGGTCTGTCAGAGCCAGTGTAGCCATTCCAAAATACTACTTTTGTCTTTTTTTCACTTTGGCTCTCAGTTCCACCCTGTGCAAATACCATAGTAACAGCACATAACGAAATTAATAAAAATAATAAAATTCGTTTCATATACGTCTCCTTTGATAATATCAGTATATGTTGATATTAAAGCCCTGTAAACATTTTTTAATATTTTTATTAGAGATAGATAATTTATTATATTTAAAGAAGTTAAAAGAGATTTTATGTTTTATTTTATATCAACTTTTATTGATATAAATATTATTGCAAGCTTTTCTATTACATAAATTCATCAAACTTGTTACATTACTATCCATAATAATTTCAGCTCATGCTGCATCAAAATTTTTAGTTTGAACTATTTTGAACTGACAATGCACTTTGATCTATTTACTCCTTTTGTTCATGAATATACAAAGGAAACTTGTTTATTAGAGCATGGCTTAGTAGATTTTATATCTAAGCGTACATCGTCAAACAAATGCGAATAGATTTGATTTCTGTTAGGAGATAGATATCTCTGTAAGAGATAATCTTAAGTTTAATCTCGATGATTGTTTTTAATGGACTCGTTAACATATGAATTGTTTAAGAAATTGAAACACCATCTAGGAAAACCAGAATAGAACAGATTATATGTCAATAGCTAAGCGTTATCCCTTAAATAATCAGAAAAAGAATTGTATCCAAGTTTTCGGCGTTTTTTTAGCATATCATTCCAAAGCTTATTGCCGTCTTCTTCTGTGATTAATTCTTTTGATAAAGCTTCTTTTAAAATATCTCCTGTTGTCATATTTATCAGTTTGTACTTTTTAATATAAACTTCGATATCTTTTAAATTATTGCTTGCAAGAATACCTTTTCTATTTTTTGCAAGTACAATAGCAGCCGCTTCACCTTTTCCTATTACTTTTTGTCCATGGTATGGTCCAAAAACCATTTCTTTATATAAATCATATTCTGGACTTCCAACTAAAATACCTTCTATCTTAATCTGTTGATTACGAATTAAACTCTCAACTCTAGACTTCAAATGAGGTATGCATGGATTAGATAATTCTGCATATACTTCTTGAGGAATAACAATTCTATTAGGATATAATTGAACCAAAAGGCTTTGATTATTAACCCATAAAAAAGCAGATAAACAATCGGTGTCAAAGAACAATGGTTCAGTCAATTATACCATCTTCCTCTTTTTCATTCCCATAAACTAAATCAGACCTAAATGCATCCAACAACAGCTCTTCATACTTACAATTTGAGATAATATCTTCATCGACAAGAATTTTTGCTTGATTAATATAATTACCATAGGTCATATAAAAATTATGTTCATTTGATGATTTATATAAAGATGAACTGTAGCCAAGTTGTTTTGCCTTAAAACTAACAGCAACCGTAAGATACTTATTTGCTTCGTCTCGACTTAAATACTTTGTGTTCATCAGTCTATAAACTGTTGCCTGATGACTCATTCCAAAGTATTGCTCTATTCTAATTATGTCATCCAATGAGAGCTGTTTTCGTCTTCCTTTCATCAAAAGCCTTTCTATTAACTCAGTTAACGCTACATCTGGCATCAAAAAATAAGAAGCAAAGGTATCTGCAGATTTTTCGATTATTTCATTAGGATTAAGTTTTTTTGCACATACTGACATAATATCGTTACAATAAAACAGATGATAAAACTCATG
This sequence comes from Spirochaetales bacterium UBA4629, assembly GCA_002406055.1. Classification (GTDB taxonomy): domain Bacteria; phylum Spirochaetota; class Spirochaetia; order Sphaerochaetales; family Sphaerochaetaceae; genus Ornithospirochaeta. Next base: position 28,396 of record DHMZ01000118.1, on the reverse strand, counting down.
CGCCATGGAAAATCTTTGACGACCAAGCGTCATAGTTGAGTTAATTGCAATAAGACTATTGCCATTTTTACCTTTGATACATATTCCACTAAGGTTATCGCCAAGTGGATAAAATACAATTGTCAACCCATCAATATTTTGAGACAATGCAAAAATATCAATACATGAGTTGCTGTCTTCACCTAGATTTTTTCTTAATAAGGACGATTGTGTCATAAGTTTCGCATAATCAATCTTTTCAGTCATTCTTTCGCATCCTCAAGAAGCGCGCTCATGAATTCTGAATTAAGAGCAATCTTGTTAATCGCAGAAATAGCCTTCATTTCAGAAACAGTTAATTCATTGCCTCTAAACGCAAAGGAGAGTTTAGGGACAATAGATGATTCATTTTCAATTTGTTCTGGAGAAACCCCAAAAAGAGTAGCTATCTTTTCAAGCATATCAGATGAAAGGACTCTTTCCCCTTTTTCAATCTTTGAAATCAAACTCTGATCAACATCTAGAAACTCTGCTAAACTTTCTTGTGTAAATTTTGCAACCTCGCGTAAATGACGAATGTTTTTCCCCACAATATTTTGATTCACGCTTTAAACTCCTATTTACAAATTAAATTATAGGATTGAGCTGTCATATTTTCAATCCGTCAGTCTATAGTTTTTATGACTATATTACTATTACAATCTGTCCTCTATTATGCTCTACTCTATCTGACATTATTGTAATGGTTCCTCGTTCTAGATACTTTATTGATTCATTAGAAGATTTAGTAAGAACCATATTGATTAACTTTTCATCAGAAAATCTAACTTTACTTCTTTTCTCTCCTCTCTATCTCTTTCTTTATTTAAACTCTGTTATATTATTTCTGCCTTCAAGCCTTCTTACTATGTCACTCTAAAAAGCATAATATCTCGAAAAAGATATACTCTCTTACTTATGTCACTATATACACAAGATGAAAGTATAGACCTTCCTAAAAATGTAAATAAAAAGATTTTTTCTTACTTTTAGTAATAGGTACAATTATTGCCAATATGAAGAATAAAATTACGCCAAATTGTAGGACAATTTTTAGCCAAATCGAAGTTTTTTTCTTGAATTGAACACGTTGATGAGAAAACAGCTAACAAACCAATATTTTTAGCCATGGGAGGATTTCAATCGCTATAAACTGTTCTACAGCACGGAGGGACGAACACTATATGACAAATTATAAATCGAGAGTTATTGATTACCACATCCATAGCTCTTTTATAAGTCCTTTCCTACAAATATGCATAAAGACTACATGCTTTTCAGATTTTATCTCAATCTTATATCCTTTACGTCGCAAGTTCGATGTAAGTATCTATATCATTATGTTTTACTTATGCCTTTTTCATTTATGAATGGCATAAGTATAAGAGAAATCGTGGCTGTTCCACACACTTTACATCAATTGCTGCTATAGAGATATGCTACTCTCTTCTCTACATCTCTATAGATTCTCTCTTTGTCTAGTGTTTTGTACTCTCCATCTTCGTAGAGAATCTTACCGTCTACCATATTTAAAGTAACATCGCTTTCTTCTAATGCGTATGTAACTAGAGCAATTGGATCTAAAACTGGGTGTGCATGTGGACTTGATAGAGATAGTGCGATGATATCTGCTCTCTTACCAACTTCTAATACTCCAGTATTAAAGCGTCCTTGGCTTATGGCTCCATTTTCTGTTGCCATTAAGATAGCATCGCTACTTTGAAGCGCTGTTGGATTTTCTTCAACTCCATTATGGATAATGGAAGCTATATGCATCTCTTCCATCATATTCAAGTTATTGTTGCTTGCAGCACCATCTGTTCCAAGTGATACATTGACTCCCTCTTTTATTAAGCGTGGAACTGGAGCAACTCCAGAGCCTAGCTTAAGGTTACTTGTTGGGTTATGGGCAACTGTAACGTTATTATTCTTTAAGATTGAAATATCATCATCTGTAAGATGAACACAATGTGCTGCAACTACCCTATTATTAAAGACACCTAAATCAGCGAACCATTTAGCTGGGGTCTTACCATATTTCAGGATACATTCTCTTGTCTCTTTAGCTGTCTCCGATAAATGAAGAGATATTCGAGCACCTCTCTTTAATGCATCCTCGCTGTAGTGTCTAACTATGTTTTCATTTATCGTATACTCAGCATGTATTGAGAAATCTATTTTCAAGCGTTCATCATAAGAGTTGTTGTATTCGTCAAAAAGTCTCTTTGAATCTAGTGCCTCTTTAAATGTTTTATAATCTTGGTCAGGATTAAAACAAGTAAGACATTTTGCAATGTTTGCCTTAATGCCACTCTCTCCTATGATATCTACAACAGAGAAAGGAAGAAGATACATATCTGAAAAGCTAGTTGTACCGCCTCTAATCATCTCAAGTAACGCTAACTCCATTCCTACTCTTATATCTTCTTCTTTCATCTTGTCTTCAATGGCCCACATTCTCTCTAACCATTTCTGAAGAGGAAGGCCTGAAGCAAGTCCTCTCATAAGAACCATCGCTGTATGTGTATGATCATTAACAAAGCCTGGAAGAAGGATATGGTTAGACATATCCTTTTCTTCGTCGCATCCTTCCTGTCTTTCTTTTCCTATATATGTAACTGTATTACCTTTTACTACAAGGTAGGCATTATCAAGGCAAACTAAGCTACCTTTTTCTTTTGTAATTATCTTCGCATTCTTAAAAAGTATGCTCATAAATCCTCGCTTTTCTTTTTAGATTAGTAAAATCTATAAAGCTAAGGAAGGAAAGACCTCTTCACTTAGCTTTCAAATAAGTTTTGTTTCTTTAAAGAGAACTGCAATTCTAATTAGAGCTCTCTAAGCTTTTCTTTAAACTCTTCTTCCTTTAGTCCAGATTCCTCAATAGCTTTATCAAGAGGAAGGTATCCCTTCTTTACAAGATTTAATAGAGTTAATAATTCGCCTTCTCTTCGGCTCTCTTTAACAGAATAATCAATGAAATCATTTATCCTCTTTTCTTGACTCATTCTACTCATTATCTCTTCTACCTCTTCTGGGTGTTCTTTTATGAAGGCAGAAAGAATTCCTCTTTCCTCGCACTCTTCAAGTGTCCTCTTAATCGCCTCTTCTTCTCGCCCATATTTACTTACATTTTTATCATATAACTCACAAAAAAGACAGATTTCTTTTAGTATCCCTACTGTATTCTTTCTATCCAAAACCTTTACTCTTGCGCATATATCACTCTCATCTTCAAAGAGTGCATATAAGTAAGGAGGAGTATTCTCTCTTTCTCCTGTATATAGAACATAGAACTTGGTAGGAGGTATTATTATTTTAGCATTTTTATATTGATTCCTCTTATATTCTTTCTCTATTCTGCTTAATGAATGAGTGAAGTATGAGAGGAGTCTAAAAGGGATATTGGGTGCCCATGTTGATTGGCACTCCATAAAAACAATAAGCTTCTCTCGAACTCTGAAACTCAAATCATTGTATAAGCCATTAACAAAGACATTCTCAAGCTTTATTAACTTAATGTCTTCCTCTTTAATAGTCTTGTCTTCTGGATAGAGAGATAGATATACCTCTCTTAAATACTTCTTCTCTTTTACTAAAGACGAGAAGATACTGTCTTTAATTTCTCTCTTTAAGTTAATAGAACCTTCTTGCATTTTAGTTCCTCCTATTATTTAAACGCTAGAAGTTCTAAAAATGTCAAAGAAAAACGAGAAAAACATCCAATAAACTTTTCTTACATTACTAAATTATAAAAAAGTCATACCTGTCAAAAAGGTTCTCTTGATTTTTTGACAAGTTTTTTTTACTAGAGATATAATGCATTTTGTTGTTTTTTTCTTCTTTTTCCTTTCTTCCTTCCCTTTCTATGTTACAATTTTTCTTAAAGGATAAAAAATGAAAGGCGAAAGAGTTGCACAACTAGAACTATTACTACGCTCTCATCCTGAGGGCCTAAGAAGAGCGGAAATTGCAAGAAGATTGGGAGTACACCGGTCTACAATATCTAGATATGTAGAAGATCTATCAAAACATATTGATATATATGAGGATAATAATTTAATTAAGATAAAAGAAAATACTCAATCTTCTCCTTTAGAACTATCTATATATGAAACTCTCGCATTTAATATGTCAGCAGAGGCTCTTGCAACTTCTTCCGCAATACAAAACCCTCACCTTGCTTCTGGATTAAGAAAAATTGCAATGAACATGAAGACCTATGCGCCAAAGGTATCTGACAATATATTAACAATGGCCGATGACATTGAAAGTAAGATTGCTTCATCTATGGTTGAATCTTCCTCATATAACAAGGTTCTTGAAGTGTTAATTGACTGTTGGGTCTCTGGACGAATAGCTAAGATTTCGACAACAACTCCTGGCCAAGAAGAGATAGAAATGGCACCTTATTTCATAGGCTTCACAGAAGATGTTAGCGGACGTAAGCCAATGACAGTGACAGGAAGACTTAGACACACGAAAGATATTGTTACGCTAAATATTACATCTATCATTGCTGTCCAAATGCTTAATGAAACTTATACTATTCCAGATAACCTCAAGCCATTTACAAAACAAAGAGGAGATGACACCTATGATGCAATTGATATGATTCCTCTTGTTTTAAAGGTAAAGGAAAAGAGTGCACTTAATTCATTTTCTTCTCTATACCATGAAAAACCAGAAATAAAAGAAAATGGAAATGGTGAGTATATATGTTCCATGAGAATAGAAAACTCTATTGAACTCTTTTTGCGCCTAGTACAATGCGGAACAAGCATCGAGATAATATCGCCAGAGAAAACAAAAAGGAAATACATAGACCTTTTGAAGAGTATTCTTGAGATCTACAAATAGAGAATCTATAGTGGGCAAGTCAGCCCACTTTTTTGTGTGGGTTCTCCCAATTACAACGAGAATAGACCTAGAAACCAAAGTCCAAATAAAACAAATAATAGAAGGAATGTGACAATCCCAAAGACTACAAGCCTCTTAATTAGCATCTCTTCTTTCTTTTCTTTATCATTCATAAAAGCATTTTACAAAATAACGGGTACTCTAATGAATACCCGCTAGCTTGTTTACAATTATTTTTAATAGTTTTGGATTTTATTATGGATTAATATCCTTGCTGGCACATAGCATCAGCGACCTTCTTGAAGCCGGCAATGTTAGCACCCTTTACGTAATCGATATAACCATCTGCACACTTACCTTCTCTTACGCAAGAAGCATGGATGTTCTTCATGATGCCATGGAGCTTTTCATCAACTTCTTCGCTAGACCAGTTGTAATGCATAGCATTCTGGCTCATCTCTAAACCTGATACAGCAACACCACCAGCATTAGCAGCCTTTCCTGGAGCAAATGGAATTCTTGCCTTCTGGAATTCCTGGATAGCTTCTGGGCAACAACCCATGTTACTTGTTTCAACAACATACTTTACGCCGTTAGCGATAAGTGCCTTAGCATCATCTCCGTTAAGCTCGTTCTGAAGAGCACATGGAAATGCCATATCAACCTTAACTTCCCAAGGTTTCTTGCCCTTAACAAACTTAGCACCAAACTTCTCAGCGTATGGAGCAACAACGTCGTTGTTAGAAGCTCTGAGTTCGAGCATGTAAGCAATCTTTTCAGGAGTGTTGATTCCTTCTTCATCAAGAATGTATCCATCTGGTCCACTGATTGTAACAACCTTAGCACCAAGCTGAGCAGCCTTTGTAACAGCACCCCAAGCAACGTTACCAAAACCAGAGATAGCAATTCTCTTTCCTTCGAAAGAATCACCATGCTCTTTAAGCATTTCGTTTGCAAAATACATTGTTCCGAAACCTGTTGCTTCTGGTCTTACAAGAGAACCACCCCATCCCCAGCCTTTACCTGTGAGGACACCTGTGTTCTCTTCTCTAATTCTCTTATACTGACCATATAAGAAACCAATTTCTCTTCCTCCAACACCGAGGTCTCCAGCTGGAACGTCTGTGTCTGGTCCGATATACTTCTGAAGCTCTGTCATAAATGAACGGCAGAATCTCATGATTTCAGCATCACTCTTTCCTTTTGGAGAGAAGTCTGAACCACCCTTACCACCACCCATTGGGAGTGTTGTAAGAGAATTCTTAAAAATCTGTTCAAATCCTAAGAACTTTAATGTTCCAAGAGTTACGTTAGCATGGAATCTGAGTCCACCTTTATAAGGACCAATAGCGTTGTTATACTGAACTCTGTATCCTCTGTTTACCTGGATTTCATGATTATCATCTTCCCATTCAACCTTGAATTCGATAACTCTATCTGGTTCAATGATTCTATCAAGAATCTTATTCTTCAAATATAATGGGTTTGAATTAACTGTATCAATAACAGATTCTATAACTTCACGAGCAGCCTGGATAAACTCAGGTTGAGCAGGATTCTTTCTTTCAAGTTCTGCCATAAATTTATTAAGATCGTACATAAAATGCTCCTTATTCTTCCTTTAAGCGTAAATCGACTTTTTGTATCCGTCAATTGTTAATTTTTTCGATATTTTTTCTTTACAAATTTGCCAATATTGGAGCTTTAAGCTCATTTTTTTTAGGAATACAGCAGTATTTTACATAACTGTACATTTTCTTTACAATTCGATATTTTCTTTAAATACAAGAAATTAATAATATGAGCAATGGATTGTTATATCATCAATTTTCTCATATCATATTTGTAAAATGAGGGGTAAACAGTGTTTTTTAATAAAAAAGAAGAAGCAAAAAGAAGTGCTAGAGTTATAGATTTTCATTCTCACATTCTTCCTTGTCTTGATGATGGAAGCAAAAATGTTGATATGAGTTTAGCTATGCTTGAAGAGAGCTATAAACAAAAAATACGAAAGATTGTTGCTACTCCACACTTTTATCCAGAACGCATAGCACTCTCTGCTTTTTTAGAAAAACGAATGGAATCTATCTCATCTCTCATACCTTATTATAATAGAGAAATTCACCCTACTCTCTATGTTGGTGCAGAAGTTGCTTTTTTCCCTTCTCTTGGAGAAAGCGAAGATATTAAAAAGCTAACCATCTGTGGAACTAATACACTTCTTGTTGAAATGCCATTCACAAGATGGTCTAGCTACGACATTGACTCAATACTGAATGCGAAAAGAAATCTTGGCCTCGATATTGTAATTGCCCACATCGAAAGATATGAAAGATATCAAAAGAAGGGAGTTGTTGAAAATCTAACTGAAAATGGAGTATTCATTCAATCAAATGCCGAGTTTTTCATTGATGAAGCAACAAGAAAAGAGGCACTAAAGAAATTGAAAGATGGCTACATCCAAATACTTGGTTCAGACATGCATAACACTTCAGATAGGCCACAGCAGATAGCACAAGCCAAAGAAATTATTAAAACTAAACTTGGAGAAGAATACATTATTTCTCTCCTTTCGAATACAAAATCGCTTTTATCTGGTGCACTTACAATTGAAGAAATATATAATGAAACAAAGGAATTAAAATGATTGATCTTCTATACAAAATATCTACCTATGCTTTGGCATTCTTTCTCTTATTAATGATAGTTTTAATATCTGTCATTGGTAGTGAAGAAATTGTTCTTACTGTTCTCGGTTGGATTACAGTATTCTTTATCATTTCGTCTGTTGTTCTATTTATAATAAAAAAGAAAAAGAGCTAAAAAATGTACTATGAGTTAGATGAGACTTGGATACCTTTTTCATCTTTGATGCTTAAGCACATCTATAATGTGCTTTTAATCTGTTCTGACTATGACAGATTCATGCTAGAAGAAGATGGAAGAGTTGAAGAAGAACTATACAAAGAATATATGGCTCTTGGATTAAGTAATCCTCCAAAGATTACTCATACTAACAACGAAAAAGAAGCACTCGAGATACTAAAGACCCAACAATTTGACTTAGTTATTTCTATGTTAGATCTCGGATCTGGAAGAGTTGAGGCATTAGCTTACAGCATAAAAAAAGACAACCCGAACCTTCCATTTATTGCACTCTCGCCTTCTCCTGACCACAGAAAAGCAAAGGTACTGAAGGGAGAGAATTGTCCATACATTGACTATTTATTCTATTGGCTAGGTAATCCATCTCTCTTCTTAGCAATGATAAAGCTGATAGAAGATGAGATTAATATTGATCACGATACAAATGAAGCAGACGTAGAGGTTATCGTTTTCGTAGAGGATTCTGTACGCTTTATATCATCATACCTACCAGAAATATATACACTTCTTATTAAGCAAAATAGAGCATCTATTTTGGAGGCTTTGAACGATTGGGGCATGAAGCTCAGAATGCGCGGACGACCTAAGATTTTGCTTGCTCGCGACTACGATGAAGCTATCAAGATTTATTCAAAGTACAGAGATAATATCTTAGGAGTAATAAGTGACCTCTCATTTCCTTCTCCATATGGGAAAGAAAATGGAGGTAAATACCTCGCTCTTAATATAAAGAAAGACAACCCAGAACTACCATTCCTTATACAATCCACCGATACAAAAGGAGAGGAATGTGCAAAAGAGCTTGGCGTAGACTTTATATGGAAGCTATCTCCCGATAGATACATAGAACTTGAAGACTATTTCAGAGACAAATATAACTTTGGCCCGTTTAGATTCATTAACCCTGAAAATGGAGAAGTTATTGCAACAGCCTCCACAATGAAGGAACTACAGGAAAAGATGATTAAAGTTCCTTTGTCTTGCTTCCAGTATCATGTTAAGAGAAATGATTTTTCTCGTTGGCTTAGAGCACAATCGCTCTATTCTCTTGCGTCAACACTAAAACCAATTACAACAAACCCAGATAAAGAAAACATTGAGAAAACAAGGGAATTAATATATTCAAAAATAAAAGAATTCAGAAAGGAAAGAACAAGAGGAAGCATTGCTGAATTTAAAAGAGAAAACTATGACGAAACATTCCTCTTTACTAGATTAGGAAAAGGTTCATTAGGAGGAAAAGGACGAGGTCTTGCTTTTTTAGCTATGGAAATGAAGGCTTCAAAAATAAGCCAAAAGTATCCTTCTGTCTATCTTTCTATACCTCGCACAATTGCTATCTCTACCGAAATCTTTGATAAATTTCTTCAATACAATGACTTTTGGCCTAGTGACTTTACCAATATGGAAAGCGATGAAAAGATATTAAAACTCTTCATCTCTTCTCCCCTTCCTCCTGACTTTGTCCTAGATTTAAAGAAAATATTAGATGTAATACATGTTCCTATGTCTGTTAGATCTTCTTCTCTTTTGGAAGATAGCCACTTCCATCCATTTGCAGGTGTCTATGAAACTTGTATGATACCAAATTCAGGAAACAATGAAAAAAGATTGGAAGAATTAGGCAATGCTATAAAAACAGTATGGGCTTCTACTTATTTTTCACGCGCTAGAGAGTATTTAAAAAGAACCGGTCATGCTGTTGAAGAAGAAAAAATGGCAGTAGTTTTGCAACAAATAACAGGATCAGAACATGATAAGTATTGGCTACCAAACGTTTCTGGAGTAGCAAGAAGTCTTGACTACTATCCTCAAGGAAATAGAAAAGCTGAGGATGGAATTGGTATGCTTGCTTTTGGCATGGGAAAAACCGTTGTAGATGAAGGTTCTGCTTTTCGCTTTTGTCCTGCAAAACCAGAAGTTCCAATTACATCTTTAAATGCAAAAGCATCACTTCAAAGAAAATTCTATGCCCTCGATAGAACTGTTAGTTTTGATCCGTTTTCAAATATCGACAATCTAGTTCAACTCGATTTATCTTGTTGCTACAAATGGAATAAAGCACTTAATGGTATTTTCAGTGTCGTAACACGTGATGGTTATATTTCGGAAGATATTAATAGCGAAGGATATAAGATTCTTACTTTTAATGGAATTGTTAAATACAACATGCTATCTCTTGCAAAGATTGTTAACGATATTCTTGCCCTCGGAACAAAGACAATGGCAGAACCTGTAGAGATAGAATTTGCAGTAAACACTGAGCATGCTGGACGCCCAGATTTTTCTATACTTCAAATCAGACCAATCTCTTCAACTGATCGATTTGAGAATATTGAAGTAACAAGTGAAGAAGAAAAAGATGCTCTTATAAGTTCTAATAAAGTTATGGGCAATGGAAAGGTAACAAACATCCACGATTTAGTAATATTCAAAAAAGAATGCTTCAAGCGCCAAGAAATGGTAAGCATGGCAACAGAACTAGAAAAAATTAATTCTTCTTCTGATGATTTATATATCTTAGTTGCAGCAGGTCGCCTAGGATCTTCAGATAATTGGCTTGGCATTCCATGTTCTTGGTCTCAGATTTCCAAGGCTCATGTAATTGTAGAGACAGGTATTGAAGAAATTCAAGCAGAGCCAAGTGAAGGCACACATTTCTTCCAAAATGTAACAAGTCTCGGATGTTTGTATTTAACAGTTAATCCTCTCTTAGGAGAAGGCAAAATTGACTATGATAGGCTCTATTCTCTTCCGGTAATAATGGAAACAGATCATTTCATTCGAGTAAGAGTCGAAATGCCTTTTACTATAAAAGCAGACGGAAGAGAAGGTAAAGCTGTAATATTAGAAAATAAGGAACAAGATAAGCATGACTGAATTAGCTCTCCCTGCAGGAAGTCTTGAAACAGCTCTAACTGCATTTAATAATGGTGCAGATGCAGTATATTTTGGTTTAAAGGAATACTCCGCAAGAAAAGGCGCGGTAAATTTTTCACTTGAAGATTTATCAAAAATAAGACGTTTTTCTCTAGAAAATAATAAGAAGATATATATAACAATTAACACACTCTTAGATGATAACGCTATAGATAGGATTATCCCACTATTGGATGAAGTAGCTTTCTACGGTAATGATGGAATCATAATTCAAGATTTGGGTTTAGTTGATATTGTCAGAAAATACTATCCCTCATTACATCTCCACGGATCAACACAGATGGCTGTCCACACAATAGAAGGAGTAAAGGAACTGCAAGATCTTGGTTTTGAACGGGTTGTTCTTTCTAGGGAATTATCATTAAAAGAAATTGAGAAGATAAGAGTAGCTTGTCCAGATATTGAACTCAAAGTCTTTATACATGGTGCCCTATGCTATGGTTTTTCAGGTCTATGCTCTGCTTCATTTTTAAAGTGTGGTAGAAGCGCCAACGGTGGAGAGTGCGCACAGATATGTCGCTCTTGGTTTGAAGATTCACAAACAAAGAAAAAAGGCTACCCCTTTTCAATGGAAGATTTGATTCTAAGAGAAGAAATAAAAGCTCTTAAAGAATTAAAAATAGATAGCTTAAAAGTTGAAGGCAGACTAAAGAGTCCAGAGTTTGTTGCATCTGCTGCAAAGTATTATCGTGCTCTTTTGGATGATAAAGAATTAGATAAAGAAACGATAGATGGAGTGTACACGACATTTTTAAGAAAGAGCTCTAATGGTTACTATGATTACAAGAAAAATAGAGATAGCCTCTTAAGTGGAAATTACCCAGGTCACCTCGGCCTTCATTTAGGAACAATTGAAGAAGAGAGAAGAACTGACTTTTTCATTTCTACAGATGAAAGAATAGAGAACCATGATGGCCTACAATACTTTACGCTAGATCAAAATAAAATGCCTACTCCAGTAAAGTTCAGCGCTTCTATAAAAAGCAAGACTCTTAGTGGGTATATAATTAATAAGGACCCAAAACAAAATCTTGTAGGAAAGAATTTATACAAAATTTCAGATTCTACAAAGCGAGAAAAGAGTCCATCAGTAAACATCCCTCTTTATCGTAAACCTGTAGATATTACAATAGATCTCTATAGCGATAAAATTATAGCAAGGGCTCTTGGCGTAGAGTTAGATTATCCTATTACGGCCGTTGAATCTGAAAGCAAGAAAGATTTATGTTCTATGTTAAAAAAGCACTTTTCTGAATCTGGGGGGAGCAAGTATACACTTGGTAAACTAAATTATAATAATTTTACGTCCCTTTCTTTTCCTTTTATTATGCCATCAAGTTTAAAAGATTTTAGGCGTAGTTTTTACTCTAAGTTAGACTCTCTTATTATTCCTTCTCCTCTTATTCAAGAAAATGAAGAAAAAGCATCAACGTCAAATCTTCCAGAAAGGAAACTCCTCGACAAAGAAAGACCATGTTTTGGTGAGATTTTTAATTTAGATGGCATAAATTATATTGTTTTTCCTCCTATTACTTTCAATGAAGAAAGGACTTGGAACGATATATTAGAAAAAGTAAAAGGACAAAAAGAAATATACATTGGTTTGAACAATATCTCACAAGTTCGATTTGCAAAAGCTCATCCTGAATTTAATTATTTCATTGATGTATATCTTTATTTAAGCAATAGATTCGCGCTTTCTCTACTAAAGAAAGAAATCCCTTCCCTATCTATGGGATATCTATGGTTTGAAAGAAAGGAACACGGTAAAAATTGGCCATTTGTACCAAAAGTCTTAGATTATGAACCGCCATTCTTTATCTCAAGAACATGTTATCGACATGATTACTTAGGTCTTTCTTGTACAGATTGTAAAGGAAAGTACTCATATTCGATTACACAGGGAGGAGAAAACTATACTGTATTTGTTGATTCTTGCATTACAACAGTTAAGCGAATAACAAAATGAAGTCGCTTTTAGGTTGACAGTTTTCTCTTTACATGGTTATATAAGGTTAGGTTAAATTTCGGGTACTCCATCCCTGTCCGTATATACAAGTCGAGCTAGTCTTCCACTAGCTCTCTTTTTTTATAAGAAGCGACATTTTACAAATTATTATATTTTATAGAATTATTCATATTAGTTGTTGCTTTCTTCTTTTTCTTTATTTTCTTCTACCTTATTTAAGAAAAAGGACCATAAAGCATCTTTAGGAGGAGGTGCAACTATAGTTATTTCTTCCCTTTTTACAGGATGCAAAAAAGATATCTTTCTAGCATGCAAAGAGATTCCACCATCTGGGTTACTTCTCTCTGCTCCATACTTTAAATCCCCTTTTATATGTATTCCTATAGCTTTTAGCTGGGCTCTAATTTGATGATGTCTTCCAGTGTGAAGATTTATTTCTAATAGATGATAGCGATCAGAAGAACAAATTAGACTATATGAAAGTCGAGATATCTTGCTATCTTTCTTTTCTGTAGGATAAGCAACGGAAATATTGTTTTTGCTATTTCGAACAATATAATGTACTAGCTCACCTTTCTCTTTATTTGGTTTTTTATCAACAATAGCCCAATAAACTTTTTTTACTCCAGAACCTCTAAACATCTCGTTTAGTCTAGTAAGAGCCTTGTCTGTTTTTGCATAAACGACAATGCCACTAGTTGGTCGATCTAGCCTATGTGGCACACCCAAGTACACATTACCTTTTTTGTTATATGTTACCTTCAGATATTCCTTGACATCATCTATCAAAGTCCTGTCGCCAGTTTCATCAGCCTGAACTAATTCCCCTCCTCTCTTGTTTATAACAATCAAATGATTGTCTTCATATAGAATTCTATCTTTTTCTAACATCTATACCTCATCAAAGAGAGTCGGCTCTGATTCTTGAGTTGTTTTAGTATCTTTAGTTTGTCTAATTGTAAGCTTTTCAAGTTCCTTCGTTGTAAGCTGGTTACCTGCACCATTAGAACTCTTTAAAACCTTAAAATCTGCAAAACGGAAGGTTTCTTCTGTTATCCTATACTTCAATCCTTCTTTATATTTGACAGAAATAATTGCACTAGGAAAAAGACTAATCTTCTTTATTTTTGCCTTTTCTGGGACTGTTAGATAGGTCTTATCTAAAGAGAAAGCAGCAATCTGGAAACGCTTAATCATCCATACTTTTTTATCTGCAATCTTATCTCTATAGATAATTGTGAATATTTCTTTAGAGATAATTTCTTTTTCTCCGTAGTTGATATAGAAGATGCCTTCCTTTCCAATGTAGGTCTTATCTTGTACAGAAATAACACGATATTCACCATTGTTTTTCATGTAGAATATCTTATCGAAGGTGCTAACCTTCAAGAGGCTTTCTCCTGTCTTTACATTTGTTCCAAGATAACCAGTATCAACATCGTATCTTATATCTAGATTACGAACAGCCACTTCCTTAGCACTCTTGTGTTCGATACTTCCAATCTGAGTCTTTCTCTTGTACTCATCTCTATCAAACATCGTTTCTAAGTCTGCTAAGAAACTATCTGCATAATCTACAATGTTGTTAAGCCTTTCATTGCAAAGAAGAATGTTTGCATTTATTTCATTTATCTCTGCTCTATTTTTCTCTATATCAAATAAAGATATTCTGCGAATAGGTATTTTTAAAAGGCCATCTATGTCTGTATCTGTAGGCTCTTTATTCTCTATTTCAGCGAGGAAAGGCTCAAAGCCCTTTATGATTGCCTGATTAATCTTTTCCTGCGTATCTTTATTTTCAATCTTCTTATAGATTCTTTCTTCAATAAAGATTCTCTCAAGAGTTCTTGCTCTTAGTTTATCTTTTAAGTGAGAAAGCTCTATTTCTAGTTCTCTATTAAGAAGCTTAACAAGGTGATCTGCATGGAACTTAATCTGTTCAGATATTCCAACAATTCTTGGTAGTCCATCCTCAAGAACCAATGGGTTAACACTTATCTTTTTCTGGCAATCTGTTGTTGCGTAGAGAATATCTACCATATCTTGAGAATAGACACCTCTCTGCCAACATATTTCGATATTTGCTTTCTCTGAGGTATAGTCAGTAATTGAAGCAATCTTTAACTGACCATTAGCATCGGCTTTTTTGATGGAATCAATTAAAGCTTGTGATGTTGTTTCGTAAGGAAGCTCTTCTATAATTAATCTCTTTGGATCTTGAGTATTAAATTTAGCTCTTACTGTTACTCTTCCCCTACCATCGTCATATTCACTAACATCGACTGTTCCACCTGTAGGAAAGTCTGGATATATTTCAAAATCTTCACCCCTTAGGGCCTTTCTTTGGCAATCTAAAACCTCAAATATGTTATGTGGGAGTATTTTTGTTGACATTCCAACAGCAATACCACTTGTGCCAGTTATCGCTACAACAGGAATTTTAGCCTGAAAGACTACAGGCTCTTTTCTTCTTCCGTCATAAGAGTCTACATATTCTGTTGTTTCTGGAGAATATAGAACTTTTTTTGCAAAAGGCTTTAAACGGCATTCAATATATCTTCCAGCAGCAGCTCCATCTCCAGTAAAAATGTTTCCAAAGTTTCCCTGACCTTCTATAAAGAGACCATCATTCTCCATATTAACAAGAGCTTCATATATTGCAGCATCTCCATGAGGATGGATTTTCATTGTCTCTCCAACAACAGATGCAACCTTATCTGTGCGACCATCATCGTTCTTTAAGAGAGTATGAATAATTCTTCTTTGGACAGGCTTAAAACCATCTAATAGCTCAGGAATAGCTCTATCTCTGATAACATATGAAGCATATTCCAAAAAATAATCTTTATATAAACCTTCAGCTCTAGCCATTAGAGTAAGTTCTCCATAATAAAGTCTCTTCTTGTAGGAGTATTATCTCCCATATAGAATTCCATCTCGTTTCTTATCTCTGCAATGCTTTCATACGTGACAGGGATAAGCTTAATATTTTCTCCAATAAATGATTTGAATTCATTTGGAGATATTTCTCCAAGTCCTTTAAATCGAGTGATTTCAGCGCCCTTGAGTTTGGTAACAGCTTCATCTCTCTCTTTTTCTGTGTAACAGTAAATATTCTCTTTTTTATTTTTAACTCTAAAAAGTGGAGTCTCAAGAATATAAAGTCGGCCTTGGTTAATGACATCCTCAAAGAAGTTAAAGAAGTATGTCATAATCAAAATTCTAATATGGAAGCCATCGACATCGGCATCGGTAGCTATTACAACCTTGCCGTATCGAAGGTTATCAGTAGAATCTTCAATGCCGAGAGCTATCATCATATTGTATAGCTCTTCATTTTTATATATCTCAGTCTTCTTCTTACCTTGAACGTTTAAAATCTTACCTCTAAGAGCAAAAACTGCCTGGTAGTCAGCATTTCTTGTCTTTGTAATTGTTCCGGCAGCACTATCTCCCTCAGTAAGGAAAATCATTGAATTTTCCGCCATATCTTTGTGTGCAGCAGGATAAGAGTTTAGATGGTATCGACACTCCTTGAGCTTAGGAATATTTATAGATACTCTCTTAGATTTTTCCTTGGCGCCATTACGAACAGCTGCCTCTTCTTTATGAATCTTTTCATTGTTAGTAATCTTTTCTTCAAGACCCTTGGCAATCTCTTTATTCTTCATTAAAGCATCGACAACAGCTTCTTTTACTTCAGGTACAATCCAACTTCTAACATCTGTATTACCGAGCTTATTTTTTGTTTGAGACTCGAATACAGGATTCATTACCTTAATAGCGACGGTTGCAACAATACCATCTCTAATTTCAGGAGCAGCCCAAGACTTATGATAAAACTCATTAATGCCCTTCAAAACGCCTTCCTTAAAGGCAGCTTCATGAGTTCCACCATCTGACGTATATTGTCCATTAACATAGCTATGATAGCTTTCTCCATAACCATCTGTATGCGTAAAAGAAAATTCAAGACGCTTACTTTTGTAGTTTATTAGAGGATAAAGGCCATCATCTCCAAGAATCTTTTTAACAAGATCCATGAGACCACCACTACTTCTAATTATCTTCTTATTGAACTCAATAGATAAGCCCTTGTTGAGGTATGCATAGTTCCACAATCTTTCTTTTATAAAATCTTCATTGTATTGGTAAGATGAGAAAACTTCTGGACTATCATCGGGAATGAATGTGACGTATGTGCCATTAGGCTCATCTGTTTTACCGCTATTTTTACTCTTTAAAATACCACGTTCAAATGAAGCGAAAGAATACTTTCCATCTCTGTAGCTTGTTATTTCAAAGAACTTAGACAAAGCATTAACAGCTTTGGTACCAACACCATTCAAACCTACAGAATATTGGAATGCTTCATTGTCATATTTCGCACCCGTGTTTATGACAGATACACACTCTATAAGCTTATTAAGTGGAATGCCTCTTCCAAAGTCTCTGACACTGCACTTTGATCCTTCGAGAGTGACGACTATCTTAGTTCCATAGCCCTCCATATACTCATCAATTGCATTGTCTATGACCTCTTTGAGAAGAATATATATACCATCGTCAGGGTGACTTCCATTTCCTAGTCTACCGATATACATTCCAGGACGTTGTCTAATATGTTCAATTGAAGATAGGGTCCTTATATTACTTTCATCATACGCCATAACTCTAAGTATAATATAAAAAACCTCTATTTTTCAAACATTAGAAGATTTGTTTCCAATTACTCTTATGGCAATTTATATTCATTGTTGTTAGAATGGCGACATGAGTAAGTATCCATTTAATGAAATAGAGCCAAAATGGCAAAAGTATTGGGAAGAAAACAAAACTTTCAAAACATACGAAAAGGAAGATGTTCCTAAAGAAAAAAGGGCATACGTACTAGATATGTTCCCATACCCATCCGGAGCTGGACTACATGTTGGTCACCCAGAAGGATATACTGCAACAGATATCTATTCTCGTTATCTTAGAATGAATGGCTATAATGTTCTCCATCCAATGGGATTTGATTCTTTTGGTCTACCTGCAGAGAACTATGCTATTAAAACAGGCACTCACCCATATGTAACAACTCAGAGAAATATTGATAATTTCCGCAGACAAATTAAGAGTTTAGGTTTCTCTTACGATTGGGATAGAGAAATCAGCACATGTGACGAAGACTATTATAAATGGACTCAATGGATATTCCTTCAGCTTTACAAGAAGGGTCTTGCTTATGAAGCATTCACACCCATCAATTGGTGTCCAAGCTGTAAGACTGGACTTGCTAACGAAGAGGTAAAGGAAGGAAGATGTGAGCGCTGTGGAAGCAAAGTTGAGAAGAAAAACATTCGCCAGTGGATGCTAAAAATTACAGCATACGCTGAAAAGCTTCTAGAGGGTCTCGATAACCTCGATTGGCCAGAATCTGTCAAGACAATGCAGCGCAATTGGATAGGAAAGAGCGAGGGAGCATCTGTACTCTTTAAACTTGAAAAGAGTGACGATTACCTTGAAGTATATACAACTCGTTGTGATACTCTCTTTGGTGCAACTTACATGGTTATTGCACCAGAGCATCCTCTTGTTGGTAAGCTTACAACTCCTGAGCAAAAAGCAAAAGTTGAAGAATACTTAGACAAAGCTAAGCACAAATCAGACTTAGAAAGAACAGATTTGGCAAAGGAAAAAACCGGAGTCTTTACTGGTTCTTATGCTATTAACCCAATAAATGGCAAAAAGCTTCCTATTTGGATTGCTGACTATGTCCTCATTTCTTATGGAACAGGCGCTATCATGGCAGTTCCTGCTCATGATGAAAGAGACTGGGAATTTGCTAAGAAATTTGGTCTTCCTGTAATTGAAGTATTAAAGGGAGATGTAGATGTACAAGAAAAACCTTGGACAGAAGATGGCATCCATGTCAATTCTGATTGGCTTGATGGCTTAAATAAAAAAGATGCTATAAACAAGGTTTTGGAGTATCTAGAAAAGAACAAATGTGGCCATAAGGCTATCAACTACAAACTTCGTGATTGGGTGTTCTCTCGCCAACGCTATTGGGGTGAGCCTATTCCTCTTGTACATTGCCCTGAATGTGGCATTGTCCCTCTTCCTGAAGAAGAACTTCCTCTTACTCTTCCAAAAGTTTCAAAATATGAACCATCTGGAACAGGAGAAAGCCCATTAAGCAAGGTTGAGGAGTGGGTAAATTGTACCTGTCCAAAGTGCGGTGGCAAAGCAAAGAGAGAGACCAATACAATGCCTCAGTGGGCAGGTTCTTGCTGGTACTATTTACGTTACCTAGATCCGAAGAATAACAAGCGCTTTGTAGGAGAAGATAAAGAAGAATATTGGATGCCAGTATCTCTCTATGTTGGAGGAGCTGAACATGCTGTTTTACACCTTCTTTATTCTCGTTTCTGGCATCATGTTCTTTATGATTTAGGATACTTACATACACCAGAACCATTTAAGAGACTTGTTAATCAGGGAATGATTACATCATTTGCTTATCAGAGAAGTAACAAGAGCCTTGTTCCTTCCGACTGTGTCATAGAAAAAGATGGAAAGTACTACAGTACAGAGGATGGAGAGGAACTTACTCAAGTAATAGCAAAGATGAGTAAGTCTCTAAAAAATGTTATTAATCCAGATGATTACATTCGAGACTATGGAGCTGACTCTGTAAGAATGTACGAAATGTTCATGGGACCACTTACAGAATCTAAACCATGGGCAACAGCTGGCTTTATTGGCATTTATCGTTTCCTTGATAAGGTTTGGAGAATTGCAACAGAAAAAGAGATTAGAGATTGTGCTCCTTCAAAAGACTTAGATAGGCTCATGCACAAAACCATCAAAAAGGTAACAGAAGATACAGCAAGCCTTGCTTTCAACACTGCTATTTCTCAGATGATGGTATTTGTTAATGAACTTAATAAAGCAGAGTATCTACCAAAAGAGTGCTTAGAAACTCTTGTACTTCTACTCTCTCCATACACTCCTCACCTTTCTGAAGAGCTTTGGGAAAGACTTGGTCACACTCCTTCTGTTAGTGCAGAGTCTTGGCCTAAGTACGATGAAGCAAAGACTAAGGATGATACAGTACTAATTGTAGTTCAGATTAATGGCAAACTTAGAGCTAAGCTTGAGATGGATGCTTCTAGCAGTAAAGAAGAGATACTATCTAGAGCAAAGAGCGATGAGACTGTCAAGAAATGGATTCAAGATAAGGAAATTGTTAAAGAGATTGTAGTACCAGGCAAATTGGTAAATATAGTTGTAAAATAGCAACAAAGGGGGTCTCTTAGGAGACCTCTTCTTTTCAACAAATATGACAGATAATCAAACAAACTTTAAACGAGGAATGATAGACGGACTATCTATCGCTATTGGATACTTTGCTGTTTCATTCACTCTTGGAATAAGTGGATCAAATGCAGGTTTGAAATGGTACCAATCAGCATTGATGAGCGCTCTTAACTATACTTCAGCCGGGCAAGCTGCAGCGATAGACATTATGAAAGAAGGCGGATCAATTCTGCTATTAGTAGTGTCAACAATAGTAATTAATTTACGCTATTTGTTAATGAGCGCGGCTCTTGCTGTAAAACTCTCCCCTTCAACAGGAATAGGAAAGAGAATGATTATGGGTATAGCGGTAACAGATGAAATATTCGGTATTGCTTCTTCGCAAAAATACCCACTCAACCCATTCTATAATTATGGAGCAATGGCTCTTAGTTGCCCTGGATGGATACTAGGAACAATTCTTGGCGCTGTTATGGGAGAAATACTTCCCCCATTTGTTACATCAGCTCTTTCTGTTGCTCTATATGCAATGTTCCTTGCAATAATTATTCCACCAAGCAAGAACAATAAAACCATTGCATTAGTGGTAATTTTATCAATGGTTTTAAGCTATTCCTTTACGTTAATTCAATTGCTTAAGACACTCTCTTCTGGCATGAGAGTAATTGTTGTTACGCTTTTGATTTCAACACTTGCTTCTATACTCTTTCCTTTAAATGAAAAAGAATTGGAGGATTTATGACAAACACATATATTTACTTCTCAATATTTGCTATCGCTATTGTTACTTATTTAATAAGAGTTATTCCTCTTCTTCTATTGAAAAAACCAATAAAAAACCGATTCTTCAGGTCATTCTTATTCTATGCACCTTATGCAACATTAGCTTCTTTAACATTTCCCGCAATACTGTCATCAACAGGATCATTTTACTCTTCACTCGTTGGTTTTGTAATTGCATTAATAACATCTCTGCTAAATTTAGGTTTACCTATAACAGCAGCTTCTAGTTGTATTGGAGCATTAATTACTCAACTATTTATTTAAGATGAAGCTATTTTTCTTTTTGACTTTTGGTCTATGGCCTTTGTATGGACATCATGATTCATCAAAAGGCAACTCATGATTTGTATTCAACATCACTATTACAACAAACAGCTTTTTGGTCAGACGTTAAAAATGAATTGGGCTTTTTATCACTAGCCTTTGATATTTCTGTAAGGGAAAGAGACATTAGAGATAACTCAATATCATCAGCACATCTTGTTGATGATATTCTTGTGCTTGTTAAAAGCATAAACAAAGAGGATTCTGTATGCTACGTTCCATATGGCACTTCTTACTCCTAGCGAAGATAAGCAAGGAGAATTTATAGAATCTCTTTCTGAAAAGTTGAGAGAATATCTACGTGAACTAGTCGGTAATTGAATTACCGAGGATTCTCGCTAACTCTTCTAAAATAGCTAGTTTTCATCAACTTCAATAGAAAGAAAATAAGAATTGCTCTCACCTTCTTTTAATTGAACAAAGTCTTCTCTTTTTCCTATGTCTAGTATCTCTCCATCATATGACGGTAGAGTATGCCAAGGCTCTATGCAAAGAAAAGGAGCCTTCTCTTTAACTGTATGCCATAAAGAAAGGTATGGAGCATCATGCTTTATTGTTAATGATTTGCCACCTTTTTTACTCTTTAAAGATAAGATGTGGCCTGTATTTTTTAAGCAAATAGCATCATCGTCAAATAAGTTATGTCTTAAATTGAGAGTCGATGATGAGATAAGAGAATGAGTATCCTCTTCTTTTCTTGTGGCAAAATATGAAGGGGAAAAGACTACTCTCTTAATTTCTTCTAAAGAATCTAGAAATTCTACATAATAGTCTTCAAAATCTTGTCCTTTTTCGAGAGGAACAGAAAAACCCGGATGAAGACCAAACCCGTAATACATTGCTTTATTATCGCAATTGGTGACTCGATATTTTACATCAAGATTATTACCTCTAAGAGAATAAATAACCTCAAACATAAAAGAGAATGGATATATCTCCATAGTTTGATCATTTGAATGAAAACAAAGATGGAGCATATCTTTTTCAACCTTTACAGGAGAAAACTCAACAGTCGAAATAAATCCATGTTTCGTCATGTTATAACTTTTGTTGTTATAGAGATACCTTTCCTCTACAAGTCTTCCTACAAATGGAAAAAGTATTGGAGCATGTTTTTTCCAATATTCTTTTCCCGTCCACAAAATTGGACTGCCATCATTAGTAGTTATGCTAACTAACTCTGCTCCAAGAGAAGAAACAACAACACTCAACTTTGAAGAATCAATCTTATATTCCATATCAAATAATCTCCTTAAAAAAAGAGGTAGAAGCAAAAGCTAATACCTCTCTAGCACTAATCCTCGTCTCTTTCAACGACCTTAGCTAATCCACCCTTACTAGTTTCTCTATAGAGAGAAGGAATAGCAGTACCTGTTTCCATCATTACTTCGACAACATCATCAAAACTTACTTTATGTCTTCCATCACCCATAATTGCAAAGGATGCATGGTCGATAGCTCTCATACAAGCCATCGCATTACGCTCTATACATGGAACTTGAACAAGCCCCATAAGAGGATCACATGTAAGGCCTAAGTGGTGTTCTAGTCCCATTTCTGCTGCATATTCTACTTGATGAACAGAGCCACCTAAGAGTTGTGTTGCTGCAGCACCAGCCATAGCACAAGCTACACCTACTTCTCCCTGACAGCCAACTTCAGCACCACTAATAGAACCATTACTCTTTACAATATTTCCAACAAGTCCTGCAGTAAGGATGGCTCTCTGAATTCTTACTTCTGGAATCTTATATTCCTCTTGCAAATAATAAAGAACACCAGGAAGAACACCACAACTACCGCATGTTGGAGCTGTTACGATTTTGCCTCCACCTGCATTCTCTTCACTAACAGCTAAAGCAAAAGAAAGCGCTCGCGATGTATTTCCAAGACTTCCTGCAAAATCTATAGACTTAGCATGTGATAGGCAAGCCTTTCTCTGCAACTTCAAACCGCCAGGAAGAACACCTTCATTTTCAAGCCCTCTATGAATGGCATCCTTCATTACTTCCCAAACCTCACCGGCATAATCAAGAATTTGCATTCCTTCATATTCTATTGCAACTTCCCACATCTGGTATCCATGATAATCGCAATAGTTAAGCATCTTCTCCATATCACCTAAAATTAGTTCAGGGTAAACAGTATCATCGGCATCTCCCTTTTCGCCCTCTTTTACAATTTTTCCACCGCCTACTGAGTAATAAGTGTCAGAAATCTTTCCACTTTTAAAGGTAACAGCATTTGGATGAAAAGGCTTAAAAATTGAAGGATACCAATCAATATGTGCTTTTATATTATTATCATCCATAACAGTGAGAATGGCTTTGTCTGTTAAGTGTCCTTTGCCTGTTGCAGCAAGAGAACCATATAACTCAACGCAAACATCTTTACACTCAGGATGCTCTTTAACAAATCTTTCTGCCGCAACTCTTGGTCCCATTGTATGAGAAGAAGACGGGCCATAACCTATTCTGTATAATTCTTTTAATGATTCCATAGCCCTATTCTAGATTCAATTGAAATTGTAAACAATATGTTAAATCCACTTTGGCATAGCTTTAAGCTTTGTCCAATATTCACCATTATCTGTAATTACAATTTCTAAAATCATCTTCCTCTCTAAGCAAAGGTAATACCATACGCCAGGAAAAAGAGAGAGAGTAAGATCTTCGTTACTAGATGTCAAAACAAATGAATAATTATGAGAAAAGAGACTAACCCAATAACCTTTTAACACCCCATCAAGAGGAACTTTATATAGCTTTGAAAGTTTGATACTCTTTTCCTCAAGTTGTCCTTGATATAGAGATGAAAGAAAAGCTTCTCTATTAATAATACCCAAATCCGGATAGTCTTTTTTTATCGATAAAACAGAGAGCTCATTTATTGCATGTGGCATAACTAGTGCAGCATCGATAAGCATTGAAGCAAAGTAGCCATACTCTGGAAGAAGGTAAACTTCTTTTTCATTTCCACATTCATAGAATCCTCCAAAGGGAGAAAGATTACCTAGTGGATACAACGCAAAAACACTAAGAGAAGTTGGGGAAACAAAAAGAGAAAATTTCTTCTCATCCTTTCCTAGATATTTTGTCTTTACACTCTCTCCATCAAAGTATTTAACAAGATACCACATTGGTTCTCCTGTCACTTCTTCCCATGTTAACTCCGAGTAGAGAGAAACACTTATCTTAGTTTTTCGTTCTAAAGAACATGACGCAAATAAAAACAGAGTAACAAGTAACAATAAAAATATTCTTTTCATACTATATATACGAAAAAAATAAAAAATTTGTCAGATTTAAGAAAAATTCTATAATATAAAAAGATAACATAAAATGTAAAATTCTTTATATTATAAGGAAATATACATAATTATACTTTGCTCTTCTCTTCTTTCCTTTTCTTTAAAAGATGTTGTCTAAAAGCAAATAAAACATTTTGTACTTCTTCACTTTTATAGTCACTGTATGTCCAAGGAAAAGATGTAAAACCATGATTTTGATAGATAAGAGTTATCTCTGCAAATAGGTTATTGCCAATAGCAACCCTATGTGCTCTATTCTTTGTAGTAGCAAGAATTACATTCGCTTCACTAAGAGTTCCTGGGTCTAAGTTTATCTTTCTTTTCCCATCCTCTTCCCATCTCTTTTCAATCTCATTTGTAATCTTTTTGCTCTTCACTAAAAAGTCTGGTCGTACTAGGTTTTTAAATAGGATAAAGAATCTTTCAATGGGAAGTCCCATCTCTTCGTCATAGTAATTTGTAAAAGTAAAAGGAATAGGCTCTGTAATTATCTCTATCTCTCCAAAGTTTTCCTCTAGGGTTTTTCTTAACGCTAGAGGAAAGCCTTTTGAAGATAATACACCCATAAAAAGTTCTACTTTTTCGTACTCTTTTTCTTCCATTAATTTAACCCGTTTTCATAGACACCAAGAAGTCTAAAGCTTTCTGTTGCAGCTTTAATAGCTTTGACAGCTTCACCAAAATGTTCATAAGAAGGGATAAGAACATCTACATAGAATGTGTATTCCCAAGGTTTGCCTAAAATAGGTCGAGACTCAAGTTTTTGCATATTCAACTTATTCTGATAGAAAATTTCAAGAACCTTCATTAGAGAGCCAGCTTCATCTGGCACACTAAAGAGCATGGATGCCTTCTCTTTCTTTCTATTCTTCATGAATTCTTCTGCGTTTTCTTCTCTCGTTAAAACATAGAAGCGTGTGTAGTTAGAAGGGTTTGTTTCTATGGACTGATGCAATATTACCATATCATTATAAAGAGCCGCAGGAGCACCAGCTATAGCTGCATTAGTCCGGTCTTTGCTCTCCTTTACAAAAGCAACAGCACCGGCAGTATCAAAGAAAGGTATAGTCTCTGCATTTGGAAGATGCTTTTCTAAATATTCTTTGCATTGCATTAGAGCCTGCGGATGAGAATAAACTCTCTTTATTTCTTCTTCTTTTACACCAGGAAAACCAATAAGATTATGGACAACTCTTACTTGTGTCTCTCCAACAACTGTTAGCTCAGAATGAATCTTAAGTAAATCTAATGGATCATAAACAGCACCACCCAAAGCGTTCTCAATTGGAATTATTCCAAATGTTGCCTTTGAATCAGAAACGGCATCAAAGGTATCTTTGAAAGAGTGACAAGGAAGAACTGCTACATCTTCATTAAAGAAGCGTCTTGCTGCTAATTCTGAAAAAGCTCCTCTCTCTCCTTGGAAAGCAACTATTGTTTCCTTCTTATCTTTTTCAACATCGTTTATCGAAACAGACTTTTCTTTTATAGAAGAAGGTATAACACGAGGAATCTTCTCAAGCGTTTTTCCCAATACAGGAGCAAGAGCCTGAATATCTCTCATTAGCTTTTCAAACTGTTCAGGATATAATGACTGAGGTCCATCAGAGAGGGCTTTTTCTGGATTGCAGTGTACTTCAACTTCAATACCAGCAGCGCCAGAAGCAATTAATGCTAAGCTCATTGGAGAAACCATATCTCTGATACCTGTTGCATGAGAAGGATCACCTATAACAGGTAGATGTGATAGTTTCTTGACAACAGGAATAGCTGAGCAATCTAAAGTATTACGAGTAATTCGTTCATATGTTCGAATTCCTCTTTCACAGAGAATAACTTTTTCGGTTCCTGCACTCATTAAGTACTCTGCTGCCATTAACCATTCTTCAATTGTTGCACATAACCCTCTTTTTAGAAGAACAGGCATTCCCTTTTTACCAACAGCCTTTAAAAGCTCAAAGTTCTGCATGTTTCTTGCACCAATTTGCATGATGTCGACATAAGAAGAAAACATATCGACATCAGAAGGAGAAACTACTTCTGATACTATTGGCATATCGAAAGCATCTCCTGCTTTTCTTAATATCTTTAACCCCTCTTCCCCTAAGCCCTGAAATGAATAAGGAGATGTTCTAGGTTTGAAAGCTCCTCCACGGAGAACAACAGCCCCAGCTTCTCTTACTGACTCAGCAATCTTCATCATTTGATCATATGATTCGACAGCACAAGGGCCAGCCATAACGCAAATGCGGTTTCCACCTATCGTAACTTTTTTTACCTTAACTAAAGTATCTTCTTTTTTAAGTTCACGTGATGCAAGTTTGTAAGGTTTAGAAATTGGGACAACGCTACTTACACCAGGGAAAAGCTCCACGGTCCTTGGATCGATATGACTAGATCCTACAGCGCCTAATACTGTTTCATTTTCGCCTTTTATTTCTTTAACTATAAATCCACTTGCTTTTAAGAAATCGACAACTTTATCTTTTTCTTGTAAGGTAATACCCTTCTTTAGTACAACAATCATAAAACAATTCTAGTCTTTTAAATGGACAAGGACAATTAGAGGAAAAATGTTAGAAGAAAAATATGTAAGAAAGATTTTTGACGATATTGAAAGTTCTCTTAGCAAAACTAGCCAGGAACGTCCATCTGTAACAAAAATTGGAGAAGAAGAATCAACTCCATATAGGATATTAGTCTCTACGCTAATCTCATTGAGAACAAAAGATAATGTAACATATGCTGCGTCTAAAAGACTTTTTGATATAGCTCCAACAATTGATAAATTACAGCTTTTAAGCGAAGAAACTATTGCTAACACGATTAAACCTGCAGGATTTTACCTTCGTAAGGCATCACAACTAAAAAGCATTGCAGATATAATTATCTCCCAATACGGGGGAGAGATACCTTCAAGTAAAGAAGACTTACTTTCGCTTCCAGGTGTTGGTTCTAAAACAGCAAACTTAGTGTTGAACTTAGGGTTTAACAAAGAAGCTATTTGCGTAGATTGTCATGTCCACGAGATTTCAAATAGATTGGGTTGGGTCAAAACAAAAACACCTGAAGCTACAGAAAAGGAATTAGAGGAGGTCCTTCCTGTTTCCTTCTGGATTGAGATAAACGATCTTTTTGTTCGTTTTGGACAGGAAATTTGTACACCTGTTTCTCCTAAGTGTTCTATGTGTAAAATTAATAATTTATGCCCTAAAGAAGGAGTTACGAAATCGAGATGATTAAGCTTATCGTTTTCTTGGGAAACCCAGGGAAGGAATACGCGAATAGCCGCCATAATGCAGGCTTTATCTTATCTTCCTTTCTTTATCCGAATGTTTCTTGGCAAAGCAAATTCCATTCGTTCTATGGACTTGATTCAAATCTTAAACTGCTTAAGCCTTTAACGATGATGAACTTGTCTGGTAACGCTGTTGGTGAATGCTCAGCATTTTTTAAAATAAAACCTGAGGAAATTCTCGTTGTCTGTGATGACATGGAACTAGCCTTTGGCGAAGCAAAACTACAAAGAGGAGGAGGAACAAAAGGTCATAAGGGACTTAGAAATATCCAGGAGAGATTAAAAACTGAAGATTTCTATCGCCTAAGAATCGGAATAGGACGACCAAAGCACCAAGATGTACGCTTATTTGTCACCTCTCCTTTCACAAAAGATGAAGAAATTACCCTATCAAATCTCTTTTCTTTAATAAAAAAAGATTGGCCTTTAGCTGAGAAAAAAAAGGAATGGAAAGTAGAATAATACACATTTAGTGAACTACTCCAACTTCTGCTTCGCTTAGAAGTCGGAGCTTCTTGCTTCAACCACTACTGCTTATGTAATACCTAGCGGTACTTTCTAAGTCTTACACAGTGTCCACAAGCGTATACTTTGGCTAGGAGCTAGCCTACCTTTTATTTTTTGCGACACCAAAATACTTGATTTTAGGAGTCGAATTTATGGCCGAGTTCTGGTCTCGACCAATTGTGAGTCCACACTC
>DHMZ01000093.1 GCA_002406055.1 Spirochaetales bacterium UBA4629 | reverse complement strand
CCAGAATATTCGAATCAACTACACTTAGGTTTATCACAATATGTTGGAATTACAACAACATTTATTTATTAAAAATCTGTTTTATTTTGTCGTATTACTGATAAATTTATTAATTTTGAAACACTATGTTTGTTAATTTACTGATATTTTAACTTCTTTTGTAATTATTTCTATTGTTAGCTTTTTGCTTTAAAAGTATACCCCAAAGGTAAAACCTAAGGGGTACAGGGGAGTAATAATTATTTGAATTCCACAAATGTGGAGAATTCAAAGTTAATTAATTAACACTCTTCATTTCAAATGTTTCATTTGATTTTGTCTTCCATACAAGGGCAGTAATAGTTTTTTCATTACCATTTCTATCCATAATCTTTGTACCTGATACATCTTTGTACCAATTAGAACCACCACTACGTGATGCAGTGTAAAGTGAAGCTGTATTTGAACTAATTTTATTGCCATCATCATAGAGATAAATATAACGACCTATATTATTTACAACTTCAGCAGCGTTTTCACCTTGTCCGATATTTATAGCCATGTTCTTAGTTTCTGCATCATCACTCTGAGAAGAGATATCAAACGTATTATCCAAGAACTTAAATACAGGAGTATATTCTTTAGAATTATCTCTTCTACCGACTCTCTCAATCTTAACAGGTCTTGTGCTTGAAACTATGTTATTAGTAAATATGAAATTTTCAATTGTTGCAAAATTAGCACCGCTTCCTTCTCCGTCAACTCTCCACCAAATTGGATTAGAATTATTAGCAGATGTAGTATTTGTATAATTGTTAAAAGTACAGCTATCAATTGTTACATTCTCAGAAGGAACTGTCCCAACAATAATTCCATCAAATATGCAATCTTTCAGTGTTAATGAATTTAGATTACTCCATGGAGAAGAGTACTTCTGCTTATCAAACGAAATAACATTATTGAAGGTAACGTCAGTAAATATAACATCTGTATTTCCGTTAGGTAATAACATGTAAACAGATGTGTTCCCTAAGCCATCAATGCTACTATATCCAGTAGAAGAACTTGTTATAGAGCCACCTTCAAGAATTAAAGTAAGCTTGTTTTCTTCAGCAGTAACAGGACTTGCAGCATACCAATTAAGAGATGTATTACCAATTAAAAGACCTTTTCCTGTGTATCCTGAATTTGTTTGAGAATAATTAATGTCTTTAAAGTTTTCGTTACCAAGAGCGATTGTTACTGTTTTACCTGCGGTGTTGTTTCTATTAGCAGCAAGATTAAAGAGTTCTAATGATTTAATAGAGCTAGCATCATTAAAGAATATTCTCTTATTCTCTTTTGCTTCAGCATCATATAAACCATTTAATGTTCCACTGACTGTTACCTCTGGTGCACCTTCATTCTGATATACATACATTAAATTTCGTGTTTCATCAGTAGATGAAAGTGTAACATTATCAAGAGATACTGTTGTTGGGTATCTATAAGAATTATCTGTTCTATTTCCAATTACAAGTGCAGCACATGGCACCTCGTTTCCAGTTCCCCATTTACTATTTGAGTAGTCATTGTATTTAGTACTAGAGCCAGAAGAAACAATAGTTGAATTAGAAATAGTAGCACTTCCACCTCTAACAATTACACCTTGTCTTTCGCCACTGATAGTAGAACCACTGATCTTTAATTCTCCAGGAACATTAAAGAGAATAGCTGTGTTATCTTCATCACTAGATGTTGTAGTAACACTACTATTGTCTACTGTTACGTAAACATAATCTGTTCCCTCTGAAGCATTTGTTCCAATTCCATATACATTATTTGTTAGAGTTGAATTATTCTTTACTTCTAACCAAACAGGATTAGAACCCTGATATAAGAAACAAACAGCATTGACACCTTGCGACTGCCAATTAACTTTTACATTGTCTAAAACCAAATGAGAATTTGAATATTGTGTAAACGCGTTAGCCCCAACTCCATTAATAGTTCCATTCTTAAAAATTATTGTATATTCCTTATCTGATTTTGGGAAAACAAAACCAACAATATTAAGGCTCTCTCCATTCAAGTCAAAGGTGCAATCTTCAGTGTTAAATGTTATTTCTTCACTAATTGTTCCTTTTAACTCTTTGTAATACTTTCCACTCTTTCCTATTGCAATATATTCATCTAAAACAGGAATATTAATAAAAGTTGTTTCTTTAGTTACTGTTGTTGATAATTCCCCCTTATAAAGAAGGTTTGTGTAAGAATCATCTTCATAGCCAAAGAGACTAATTTTCCACTCTCCTGTTGAAAGAGAAAGCTTATTGTTTGTATCAAATTGAGTTTCTTCTCTCTTTTCACCTGTAGTAAATCCTGTTGAGTCTGTCTTTACTGCTGTATAACGCCAATAACAATTAGATAAATCATCCTTATTGGTAATTTCTACTTTTACGTCGACTACTTCGTCTACTGGTTTCTGTGGTTCACAAGACACAATAAGAAGTGCACACATAAGTACAGATAGTAGAATTAAACTTAACCTTTTCATTCTTAACCCCTTATTTATTTTTTGAGTCGTGATTTGACTCTAGAATACTTTTGTATATCAGACATAAGTATGAAGAAAAATATAATTAGACAAAAATTCAAACTTAACATCATATTAATTATTTTTGATGATACAACAAATTAGATAAAAATATTTACAAAATCAAAGATGATTTTTATTTGTCTATTTTGATAATCATCATACAAAGAGTATGGTAATTTTTGTTGTTTTTGCAACATAAACTTTAGTTAAAGTTCTATTATTTATGTCTTTAAAAGAAAAAGGTGCTATTTCTAGCACCCGTGTTATTGTTTTTTGTCTAATTATTCGTAGTCGCTTTGACCTATGAACTCTCTCAAAAGGGAATCTGATGGAACGTACACTGAAGAGACTGGATATACATTCTCTAAGAAAGCAAGAAGACGACGAGAGAGCGTGTAGGCTTCTCCTTCTTCACTTTTTACACTTCTAAGTAGTGGCTGAACAAATGGAGACAAGACAGCTATCTCGTAGTCAAGCGCACTATTAAACATAACATCAGCATTATTTTGGTGTGGGAATATGTGCTTAGTCTCTCCTCGTGTAACACTTGGCCACATTGAGAGAGTACGCTCTGCACTCATTCCTCTTGAGCGATGGTCTCTTATAATTCTTCTTAAGAGGCGATTGTCTGATGTAGAGACTCTGTTTGAGTCATCTAAGTTTAGTTGTGTTAAAGCAGATATATAGACTCTAAACACATACTTTGAGTCTATTGCACCTGTTATCTTACTATTGAGAGCATGAATTCCCTCAACAACTATAATAGTTCTTTCTCCCATTTTGACTGGAACTGGAGAGAAAGTTGTTATGTGAGTATTAAAGTCATAAGATGGAAGATTTACGCTCTCACCACAGACAAGATCCATCATGTTCTTATCAATTAGCTCTAAGTTAAGTGCCTCTAAAGCCTCCAAATCAGGCTTACCATCTTCATCCTTTGGAGCATCCCATGGTGGATTATAGTAATCATCTAAGCTTAGCTTGAATGGCTCAAAGCCTAATAGCTTAAGCTGTTCGCATAGTCTTTTTGCAAATGTTGTCTTGCCTGAAGAGGATGGCCCTGCAACAAAGACAATCTTTGCACCTTTAGTCGCAATGCTGTCTGCAATAGATGCTATCTTTCTTCTATGCAAATCTTCACTGAGTTTAATATACTCTCCTATTCCTCCCGTAATAGAGAGTCTATTCATCTCACCTACACTTCTTACTCCTAAGATTCTTCCCCATTCCTTGTATTCTTTAAATACATTAAAGAGTAATGGGTTATCTCTTAAGGGTGCTATTGTGTTGATATTTGTAGATGTTGGATACCTAAGCAGTAATCCTTTTTCTGAGTACTTTCTAAGCTCCCATACTGAGAGTATTGAAGTATTTTGGACAAGTGGCTCGTAAGATACTTGAGAGTATCCCCCAATGCGATATAAATGAAGAAGAGAATCATTTCTAGATGAAAGAAGAAGCTCTGTATTAGGTCTTTTTAGATTCTTAAAGACTCTAATTGCATCATCTCCAGAAATAGAAACATAGTCAATTGAAACGGAAGATGAAACAATCTCTTTCATTTTCTCTCTGATTTTCTCAACATCTTCCTCTTCAATTGGTTCATCATCTTCAAAAGAAAAGTAGTAGCCATCGCCTAATGAATGACCAATAATTAAAAGACGATCAGGAAAACAAATTGATGAAGCAAGAGAAAGAAGAAAACATAAAGAATGACGATATATTCTTCGCCCAAGCATATCAAAAACATGAATTGGCTCAATGCTTGCTGATGCACTTATTCTCTTCTTTAGTGGATAAGCTTCTCCATTAATCAGAGCACCAACAATTAGATTTTGTGCATATTCAAGTTTATTAGTTTCCTTTATTAAACCATGTGCTCTTAAAGCATCCTCGACTGTAGAATAACTATCTACTGTCCTTACCTTTTCTCCATATTTAATTTCAATTTTATTCATTACTTTAATGATAAAACCCCATTTGATAAAAGCAAGTCTAATTTACCCTTTGCGTTACTTTGTTAACACTCTTGGTTAGTTTTAATGTACAACTTAGCTAGAATTTTTCTCTCTCATATAAAGATAAAGGACTTACTTTATTAAGTTTTTTATAACTAATTGCAAAATATATTATCTCTGCACATGCAGTGATAAGCCAAGAAAATATATAGAGCAAATATAAAGAAGGAATAGTATGAAAATGAGCAAAAATAGTATAAATCCATACAACACGAAATACGCAAGAGCCCATAATAACAATAATTGTTGGTACAAGGCTCTTTCCAATACCACGGGAAGCTGCAATAGTACAATCCATAAAGGCTGAAAAAGCATAAGAAAAGCACATAATTCCTGTGCGCTGTAGGCCTGCACTAATGACAGCTTCCTCATTAGTGAAGAATGAGAGGAACTCTCTGCCAAAAAGGAACAAAGCCAAGCCAAGAAGTGCCCCTGTAAGAAAAGAATATGTTATGCCTATAAAGTAGCTTTTTATTACCCTATCGCGTTTTTCTGCTCCTAGGTTTTGTCCCATAAATGATGAGCAGGCGGTATAGAATGCTGCCATAACATTATAGATTATGGTATCTGCATTGGCAGCAGCAGAATTCCCCTCAACCATAACAGAATCAAAAGAGTTTACAGCTCCCTGGATAAAAAGATTAGCAATAGCAAAGATAGCATTCTGAAATCCTGCAGGAATTCCTAGACTTAGAATTCTATTTCTCTCTTTTCTATCTATTCCATTTTTCAAATCTTTTAAGCAAAAAGAACAGTCATCATTGAGTTTGCTTAAATGCAAAAGAATAAGGAAGGCAGAAATGTACTGTGTAATAATACTAGCAAGAGCAACGCCATCTTCAGCCATACCACATATTATTACAAAGAATAGATTGAAAACTACATTCAATACCCCTGCAATCATTAAATATATAAGAGGTCTCTTAGTATCACCATTTGCACTAAGTACACCGTTACCAAAGTTAAAGATTCCAAGAGCTGGAAGTCCTAGTGCATAGATACGAAAATAGAGCTCTGCTCCATCAATTAAATCATCCTTCGTACTTAGTACTTCAAGCATAAATCTTGCTAGAACTAAGCAAAGAACCATGACAATACAACCTGTCGCTAAGCAGATTACAAATGATGTACGAATGCTTGCCGATGTCCGCTCTTTATCTTTAGCTCCAAGATGCATTGCAACTGTAATGTTAACAGCGCTTCCCATTCCAATAAGAAAGCCTGTAAACAGAGTAACAAGTGTTGTTGTCGAGCCTACAGCTCCAAGAGCTTCAGCGCTTGAAAACTTTCCGACAACAGCAACATCTGCCATATTGAAAAGCACTTGCAAAAGTTGTGAAAACATAAGTGGTACACTGAAGAGAAAGATATTCTTCCATAATGAACCATTAATCATTTGAATCTCACCGTGTCCACTATTTGTACTAAAAACTTTTGCCATAGCAATAATCCTCCAATAGCACAAGATAACACCAAAACAGATTTCGTTCAAAAATTCTGTACTAAGCAAAGAAGTAAGTCAATACAGCCTTTTAACAATTGAGTTTGTGCAATATTTATATACTTTGAGCAAAAAAATGCTTAGATAAAACAAAATACCTTTATAATTTGACTCAATCAGGATCAACCTATTTCTTTTGCTCTATATATAGGCGTGTCAAAAAAACTAGCTTTAAGTACATTAGATTCTATATTTAGAGAAAAAAACTCTTCGAAATCTTATATATATCAAAAGCAGATTGCAATTAAAAACATATCATATAGCACACATAGTTTTCTCATGCCTCTTGTCAAATAATATTTTAAGTTTTCTGATTTCTTTTGAATTTTAAAATCCTTCTTATTAATATCATAGAAGTAGGTAGCATCAATTAACCAATACAGGATAGTTTTATATATCACCTATACTATTTTATTACTTCGTCCTTCCACTCTAATATGTTCTTCTCTTCTGTTGAGAAGTTTATTCCAAGTAGATGGATCTTCTTATTAGTATCAAGATAGCTTTCGTAATACTTTTTCTCTTTTATTTGTTCTATAGCCTTCTCTGCACTTTGATTAAATTTGAACTCTATAATGTAAATATCGCC
>DHMZ01000019.1 GCA_002406055.1 Spirochaetales bacterium UBA4629 | reverse complement strand
TTATTCTTAAAACTCTCTATTATGTGTGGTGAATATAAGGTGAGATTGTTAACTAGCTCTAATACGAAGTCGCGATTCTCTTTTTCATTTTTTTTGTTCATATTTGATCCCTCCTTTTTTGGGTGTCTATATATAGAACGTTAAAAATTGGAAATATGTCAAAATTAAATGAAAAGAAGGAAAAATTTCTTATAAAACCATACGGAATGTGATAAAGAAGGCGTGATCTCAATTAACCACGCCCATTCTTTACTGCAAGCTGCCTAAGCACAACCTGTTACCACTATTTTTATCAAAAAGAATAATTCCGTCTCCATTGAAAGAGAAATTAAGTTCCTTTAGATATGGGTAGTCAACGCTACCAAATACAACACTCGTTAAGTAGGAGTCCCCTACTTCAAGCTTTACTGTTGTCTCCATACCAGAAGGAAGAGTTGTATATACTTTTCCTTTGTGATTTCCACTTCCAAGCGTAATGAACTCAGGCCTAATTCCAACAATTACATCTTTGCATTCACCAATAGGTTCCTTTGATGTATACAAAAGCTTAGTGCCAAAGAGAGATAGTATCCCTTCTTTCTCTGATTTTCTTTCAAAGACAGCTGGAATAAAATTCATTGTTGGGTTACCAACAAAGTCTGCAACAAATAGATTTGCAGGCTTATTGTAAACAGTAAGAGGTGGCTCATATTGCTGTAAAATACCCTTATTCATTAAGCAAATCTTTGTTGCTAGCGCCATGGCTTCCATCTGATCATGTGTTACATAAACAAATGTTGAATCTGTATCTACATGAAGTCTCTTTAACTCAGAGCGCATTTCAAGTCTAAGCTTAGCATCGAGGTTAGATAGAGGTTCATCCATGAATAGAACCTTTGGACTTGGAGCAAGAGTTCTTGCTATAGCAACACGCTGTTGCTGACCACCAGAGAGCTCTGCAGGATAACGCTCTACAAATTGCTCTATCTTAAGCATTTTGAGCATCTCGTTAACTCTTTTCTTAATCTTTTCCTTATCCCACTTTAAGTTTTCAAGACCAAAGGAAATATTTTGATAGACTGTCATATGTGGCCAAAGAGCATAATTTTGAAATAAGAATCCTATATCTCTCTTTGAAGCAGGAATATCGATTCCTTCTTTACTATCAAATACAACCTTGTCACCGATAGTAATTTTACCTTCTGTTGGCGTTTCAAGACCAGCAATCATTCTAAGTGTTGTTGTCTTTCCACATCCGGATGGGCCAAGAAGCGTAATAAAGTCTCTATCTTCAATAACTAAATTTAAATCATCAACTGCAACAAATTTATCAAATCTTTTTGTAACGTGTTCTAATACAATCTTTGGCATATCAACCTCCAATGCCTTTGTCGATGCTAGCACCTGTTAACTTGTTTGTAATGAACTGAACAAGTAAAACAATCATAATAATAAGGAAGTTTATTCCATTACTAATCTGTGTTAATCCATTTACCTCGAAATCCTGTAATACTCTTGTAATAATTGAGCCTGGAGCAGCAATTAAAACAAAGAGAGAAAGCTCTCTCATACATGATATAAATGGAAGAAGATATCCTGAAATAAAGCTGGCCTTCTGAATAGGAATGAGAACCTTAAGCATTCTTTTCCACCAAGGCACATTCATAATCATAGCTGCTTCTTCAATTTCTGCTGAAAGCTGCATCATTGAGTTAGCACCACTCTTTGAAGCAAATGGAAGGAACTTAACACCACCAACAATGATAAGCAACCAAATAGAACCTCTTAAGAATGAAAATGCCTTCATGTATGAAACAGATAGATATACAGCACCAAAGCTCATTGCAGGTATTAAATAAGGGAAGAATGCCATATTGGATACCCATCTAGCTAGGCGAGAGTTTCTCTTTCTTGCAACAGCATACCCAATCATAATACCAGAAGTACCAGAAATGAAGGCAACAGCAAGAGATAAAACAACACTCATTCCCATAGCCTTCCATATAGTTGGGTTGCAAAGAATTCCTTGAGATGAGCCATAAACTCTGTCTTCAAGAGTATCTTTAGTTGTCCAATAATATAGAGAAAGTGTGGAATAATCACCAGGAACCTCTAATAGAGACTCAAGAGCAAAGGAAACAAGAGGAACAATAGCAAGGAAGATTGCAATTACCATTACTACTACCGTAATGATTCCTCTAGCCTTTCCTAATTTTACAAGAGATACCTGTCCACTCTTACCACTGACTGTCGTAAATGATTTTCTCTTTCCTGTGAACTTATTATTAATCGTAAGAATAACAATAGAGAAAAGAAGTAGAATGATAGCAACAACAAAGCCCTGCCCTTGCATTGATGAGGTATTAAAGAGTGAACGCATTGTTGTAGATATCGTAGCGAATGAACCATTCTTATTTAAGAACGATGGAACTGTATAACTTGAGAGGCTACTTGAAAATACTAAAAGTACTGTTGAAATTAAAGCAGGCATTACTATTGGGAGTGTTACCTTTCTAAGAATTTTAAACCTACTAGCCTTAAGTACAGTTGCTGCTTCTTCAAGGTTCGCATCCATATTTCTTAAAATGCCACCAATTAGTAGATAAGCAAAAGGTGCGTAGTGTATACCTAAACACATTGCACATGGGAAGAAACCATATAATGCCCACTCTGGGACACAAAGTCCTGTAAGGCTTTCTAGCATTCCTACCTGATTGTAACAAGCAACGATTTTACTATTTTTAAAGAAGTTCTCCCAAAACATTGCGATTGACCAGCTTGGCATGATGTAAGGAAAAACAAAAATAGTAGATAAGAACTTCTTTCCCTTCATATCTGATCGTGTAATGAGCCAAGCAACTGTGCCACCGAGTCCAACAGCAATTAAACAGCTTATTAAAGCCATTAAAATTGAGTTAAGAAGAGGCTTCCAAAAGGTTATGAGAGAATAGTTATAAAGTTTTTCTGCAAGGATTGTCTTCCAATGGTAAAGAGTAAATGTGCCAACTTTAGCACCTACATCTCTAACCTCTCCTGCATGAACAACGAAAGAATCTCTTAAGAGTGAAAAGAGAGGAAGACAAACAGTAAAAGCTAGAATTACAAAGAAAATCAACGTAATAACATTGGCTGGCTTTGTAAAATAACTTTTTACATTATTTAGCTGTTTTTTTCGGTCGAATTTTAAATCTAAACCCATTCGATTCTCCAATATAACAAAATAGCCATGGCAAAAACAAAACAGCTTTCACCGTGACTATTTTTTAAAGGGAGGCATTGAACCTCCCTAGAAAGAAGAAAATTGTCAAACTGTAACAAGGCTTCTGATATAAGCACTTGCGTCCTTATAGACAGAGTCGATGTAATCGATATCTTCGATAATAGAATTTGTCTTCCACTCTGTAAGAGTATGATCTCCCTCAGGTACTGGAACAGCTGGGTTAATTGAATAGTAACCTTCTGTATCCCAACCAGATGTGAAGCCTTCTGGTGTAAAGAAGTATTCAAGGAACAAGCAAGCTGTGTATGGAAGCTTTGTTGTCTTTGGAATCATAATCCACATCTTGTAGAAATAAGAATCAAAGCCCTCGAGAGATGTATTCCAACCAGAAATAGCAAGATCTTTATGGTAGTCATTTGTTGTTGGGTAGTCCTTAACCTTGTTAAGTGGACCATAAACAACTTGACCAGTTGTCATAGAAACCATGTTCTTAACAGCTGTTGTATCTGAACTATGCCATGTTGTGACATTTTTTACAAACTCTGTAATAAACTTATAACCAATGTTAGTGTAACCATCGTTGCCAGCATAATCAGAGCCAAAATAGCTCTTATAAGCCTTACTTAGCTTTTCACATGCATCTGGACTGGTAAGCATAATTAGGAATGACATATTAACTTTTTCATTAGTTGGGTTCTGGAAAGAGAGCTGCTTAACACCCTTAAGAGAAACGCCATCATTACCTGTTAGTTGCCAAACGTTTTGGATATAGCTCTTGTCATATTCACCAGATACATTCCAGAAGAAGTTCTTATTAACATATAAAGCTGTTAATGGATCAGCATCTGCAGGATCAATTTCGAATGAAGATGGAACATAGTTGTAAACATAGCCTGTATCAATAAGTTCTGTTTTAAGAGAAGAACCATCCTGAACCATAGCAATGTCAGCAACATACTGATCTTGACCAAGTGCTGTTGTTAGCTCTGTATAAAGAGCATTGTCCTTACTAGAAGAGAACTTCTCGTACTGAAACCATGGATACTTTTCCTGGAAAGAAGCAAGAACCTTCTTTAAACCAGATGTAACACCACGAGCAGAGAATGTAACACCTGCAGCTTTAAATTCTTCTTCAGCAGCAGCTTCAAGCTCACTGAGACTCATTTTCTGTGCTTTTTCGATAGCACTTAATACAGGATCTGTTGCTTCTGACTTTTCCTGTCCACCCTGTGCAAAGACAAAGGAAACAGAAAGGATAGCAACTAACAATAATGCTAATAATTTTTTCATATATTTCTCCTTGATTATTTTTTATTACAAATGTAACTAATTTAGATTATTATCCTTTTTGCCATAATTCAACAAAAAAATGAAATATTAATACGTTTTTACAAATAGTGTAAAAATAAATTTAAATGTAAAAAATTTGATCTTTTTTAAATTTAAGTTGACACCATACTTTTTCTATGAGATTTTGTAAAAAAAGAGTTTCATTTGAAACTAAAAAATTATAAAGGACGGATTTTTTATGAAAAAAAGGATTCTCTCACTCGTTCTAATCTTCTTAGTTGCATCCCTTATTTTCGCACAGGGTTCACAGGAAGCTAAGTCAAGCGAAAAATCAACAGTACGTGTAATGGTCTGGTCTAGTACACTTCAGACAAAACTTATCCCAAATGATATTGAAGCTAAATTTGAAGCAGCTTATCCTCAGTACGATCTTGTATTTGAGTCAGTAGAATATGATTCTCTCGATTCACAGACTCTCCTTTCTCACAATACAGGAAACGACTATGACGTTATCATGGTCAACCACTCTTCTCTTCCAACTTTCGTTGCAGGTGGTGTTGTTGCTCCTATTGATGATGTCGTTGCTAGCCTCGATATCGAGTACTACTCAAAGAAAGCAGTCGATGCAAGTAAGTTTAATGGACATTGGTACGGAATCCCATTCGACCCAGATTGCAGAATTCTTGCTTACAATCAGAAGATTATTTCTGAATTAGGTTTTGATGCACCAAAGACAACAGATGACGTTCTAGCAATTGCAAAAGCTGGTTTTGAAAAGGGCTATTATGCAATGGCTGGTGGTCTAAACAGAAACACATTCTGTATCTATGACCTTGG
>DHMZ01000002.1:14723-23818 GCA_002406055.1 Spirochaetales bacterium UBA4629 | reverse complement strand
CCTGCTGTCTTCGCAGCAAGAACATATTCTTGCTCTCTTAAAGAGAGTATTTGTCCTCTAATTTGCCTTGCCATTGAAACCCAATATAATAAGCCAAAAACAATAAAAAGGGAGATAATATTACTTCCTATCTTCTCTAAAACAGTGCCTTCAAGAGCTGCTGATAACGGTTCACGTATGACAGATGCAAGAAGAATAATCATAAGCATATCTGGAAGCGAATAGATAATATCAACAATACGCATTATTACAAGGTCAACCTTTCCACCAAAATAGCCAGATATGCTACCAACTGTAAGTCCAATAACAAGAACAATAAGAGAAGCAAAGAAACCAACAGAAAGAGAGATTCTTGTTCCATAAACAATACGAATAAAATAATCACGCCCCGCGCTATCTGTACCAAAGACGTGAGGGAAAATCTTTTCCCCATTAGCTATTCGCTTCTGTTCTGTTTTTCCATACTGAAAAGGGGCAAGATTTTTATAAGAAGAATCTACTGGCTTACCTGGTGTT
Source organism: Spirochaetales bacterium UBA4629 (assembly GCA_002406055.1). GTDB lineage: Bacteria > Spirochaetota > Spirochaetia > Sphaerochaetales > Sphaerochaetaceae > Ornithospirochaeta. Next base: position 23,302 of record DHMZ01000002.1, on the reverse strand, counting down.
ACCCCAAGTTGAGCATCATACGAATAAGGCCAGAAGAAAGGAATTATTATACATGAAAGCGTAATGATCACTATGACAAAGAAGGAGACCATAGCAACCTTATTACGCTTAAATCTCTTGAGTCCATCTTTAAAGAAAGTTGAGGCAGGCCTCATTTGGACCATATACTCTTTTTCTTTATCTGTTGCAGGTCTAAAGTCACTTAAGTCCTGCTGAATACTAAAAGGTTTATGTCTATTTAACATCTTTTCTCCTCCTTAGCTGAAATCAATTCTTGGGTCGACAACCTTATAGAGGATATCGGAAAGAAGGTTCATAATGACGATAAGAGAGGCTAGCATAATCGTAGTACCCATGATTAGTGGATAGTCACGGTTAATGATAGACTTTACAAATGCTCTACCGATGCCAGGGACAGCAAAAATCTGCTCTACCACCAACGAACCAGTAACAATGTAGGCTAACATTGGCCCGATATAGGTAATAACAGGAATGAGGGCATTCTTTAAAGCATGACCAAATATAATTTTTACAGGAGCAACACCCTTTGCTCTTGCTGTTCTTATGTAGTCCTGTCCCAAGACATCAAGCATACTTGAACGAGTTAATCTTATGATGTGGGCCATAGGACTCAAACCAAGTGTAATAATAGGAAGAACCAAGCCCTTTGCTGTCTCACCATTTGCTGGGAATATATGTAGTGCTACAGCAAAAACAAGCAGCAACAGTGACCCCATAATAAATGATGGCATAGATACAAAGGCTGTAGATATTACCATGATAATGCTGTCAGCAACACTTCCCCGCTTAAGAGCGGCGATAGCACCTAAGACAACACCAACAATCGTTGCCCAAAGCGCAGCAATAACACCGAGTTTGGCAGAGGTTTTAAGACCATCTGTGATAATGTCTATAACCATTCTTCCTCTACTTTTTAAGGATGGCCCAAAATCGAATTTTGTTATTATGTCTGACAAATAAGACCAATATTGCTCCATGAGTGGTTTATCTAGCCCATACTTAGCCTCAAGAGCTGCCTGAACTGCGGGCGTTACAGCCTTCTCACTAGCAAATGGTCCTCCTGGAACAAAGTGCATAACAAAGAAAGTTATTGTCATTACGATCCACACAGTAAGAATAGCAAGCAATATTCTTTTGATGATATAACCTAAAGTTTTTGGATTCATCTTTACCTGCCTTATATGCGAAGTTTCGCTTTATTTTTATGGCGAATCGTACCAAATGAAAAAAAATAATTCAAGAAGTGAGCATAAATATACAAATTTTTGTATATTCTTTTCTATTTTTTGTTACTATACGAACAAAACTACCTCTTCTTTCTTTCCTTTTTGTTCTATAATTGCATCATGGAAATAAAAAGAGCAAAGTACGAAGGAACTATCACAATTCCTGGTTCAAAGAGTCAAACAATAAGAGCTTTTCTTATTGCCTTTGCATCAAGGGGAAAATCTACCATACACAGACCTCTGCTCTCAGCAGATACACTAAGTTGCCTATCTTCTATAAAAGAGCTTGGAGCAAAAGTAGAGACAGAAGAAAAAACTGTAATAATTGATTCGACAGAGCTTATTCTTGATAAAGAAAAAGATATTGTAGTAGATGCTGGTAACAGTGGTACAACACTTGCACTTCTTGCTCCAATCGTAGCAACAATGCCAGTAAGGTGTACATTTACAGGCGATGAGCAACTAAAAAAGAGACCATTTGGGCCACTTCTCTCATCTCTTAAAGATTTAGGGGCAACTGTTGAGTCTAAAGACGGTTTCCCGCCTTTCACTATTCAAGGCCCAATAAGAGGAGGAGAGACAACAATAGAATGCAAAACAAGCCAATATCTATCAGGCTTACTTCTTTCTACTCCACTTGCAAAAGGAAATAGCAATATCAACTGTTCCCTTCTTTTTGAAAAACCATATGTAAATATGACACTAGAGTGGCTTGATAAAGAAAAGATCAAATACTCAATAACAGATGATTTAATGCATAGCTTTATACAGGGAGGACAAAGCTACACATTAAAAGAGGAAACAATTGAGGGAGACTACTCCTCAGCAACATTCTTTATGGTTCTTGCGGCTATCCAAGGCACTAGGATAAGACTCTTGAATCTTAGAGAGAACACAACTCAAGGTGACAAGAGAGTTTTAGAGATAATTCAAGAGATGGGGGCATCTGTTTGTCGTTTAAACAACAACGAAGTAATAGTCAAAGGCCCAAAAGTTCTTAATGGAGGCGAATTTGATATTAACGATATTCCAGACGCTCTTCCCTCATTAGCTGTTCTAGCTGCTTTTGCTAAAGGAAAAACCATACTAAAAAATGTCGAACAAGCAAGAATAAAAGAGACAGATAGGATAAGCGTAATGACAACAGAACTCAAAAAGCTTAATGTCGAGATAGAAGAAATGAGAGATGGCCTAATCATAAATGGAAAGGGACACATAAGTGGAGGAAAAGTCTCTGGGCATAAAGACCACAGAATAATCATGGCATTAGCAATTGCTGGCACAAAAGCCGATGAAGATGTCATAATAGATGATACAAAAGAGGCAGATGTTACATTTCCTTCATTCTTCACACTCTTAAAAAGCTTGGAGGCTTAAGATGAAAAAAGCTATTATTTATTACTCTGCAACAGGTAATACTCTATATTGTGCAAAACAATTTAAGGATTTCTCCCTTTTTGATGCAATATCTCTTTTGGAGCATAGAATAGAATTACCCGAAGATATTGAAATCCTCGGGCTCTTCTCGCCTATCTATTATTCAGCAATAGCAAAACCAATGAGAGATGCTATCCGTCAAATATTGAGTAAAAGAGATAATAGCAAACTATGCTATATTTTCTCAATTCTAACAAAGGGCGCAAAGTCAAGAACAGCTGAGAGAATTATGGAGAAAGAACTAGAAGACATTGGCCTAAATCTCTCATTTTCAGCTTCTGTTTTAATGCCAGATTGCTATCTCCCTCTTTGTAAAAATAGTCCAACAAAAGAAGAAACAGAAAAGTTAAAGAATAGTATAGATGAAACTATAAATTCTTTAGTTCAAAGAGTAGAAAAAGAGGAGTTTGAACTCCCTCCATTCTCACTTACGTATCGTCTAATAAAAAAGATGAGTGAAAGTTCCATTTCAAATGGCGAAGAGAATAAACACTTATCTGTGTCATTTTCATGCACAGGATGCTCGCTCTGTTACTCTATTTGTCCAAACAATAATATTAGAATTGAGAACAATAGAGTTATACATGGCAAAAAGTGTATCTCTTGCTATGCCTGTTACAATTTCTGCCCAGTTCATGCCATAAAATATGATGGAAAGGAGAAGGGATTTTACGTTCCTCTTGTCGCAGTTGAGGAATTAAAAAAGAGATGACATACTTCGACAAAATGCCTAAAAGGTGGAAAACTAATTCTATAAAATGGAATAAAGATGCGATAGAAAATCTTTCATCAAATAGAGATGCTCGGCCTTTTTGGGTTGCAGATATGGATTTCTATTCTGCACCTGCAATAATAAAAAAAGCAGAAGAAGTCGCCCATAGTGGAGTCTATGGCTACCCTTCTTTTACTAATCTAATCCCAACATTCAAAGATTGGCTAAAGAGAAAGCATAATTGGCTAGTAGATGAAAACAACATAGCTTTCTCAATGGGACTATTACATGGTCTTGCTCTAAGTATAGATATCTTTACAAAGGAGGGGGACGGAATAATAATTCCAACCCCATGCTACCGTCCTTTTAGAGAATTATGCTCTCTATCTAATAGAAAGATAATAGAATTGCCTCTTTCCTATGACAAAGAAACATCATCTTTTTCTTTTTGCTTAGATGAACTTGAAGAGAAAGCAAAAAATGCAAAGCTACTTCTCTTTTGCTCTCCCCATAATCCGACTGGCATTGTTTTCAAAGAAAATGAATTAAAAGGACTACTAGAGATTGCAAAAAAGAACTCATTACTAGTTCTAAGCGATGAAATTCACTCTGATTTAGTCCATCCTGACTTACGTCATATCCCAATGGGTAAAGCAAACGAGAGTGTAAAAGCAAAGTGCATTACTTTTATGGCACCATCAAAAACATTTAACATAGCAGGAGAACACTCTGCTTTTGCAATCTTCTCAGATAAAGAAACAAAAGATAAATGGACAAAGAAAGAAAAAGCACTATGGTTAACAGAGCCTGGCTATTTTGTTGGAGAAATGATTTCCACTTGCTATACAAGTTGCGATGAATATAACAAGAACCTCTGCAAGTATCTCAAGGACAATTATGATTATATATCATCATTTTTCGAAGAAAACAAACTAGGAATAAAAGCTGTCAAATCAAATGCCTCTTTTGTTGTTTTCTTAGATTGTGCAAAAATATATCCAAGAATAAAAGAAAAAATGAATGATGAAAGCGAAAATATCCTTTCACATTTCTTTGGCAAATACGCATTTGTTGCAGTAAATGATGGTACTTGGTTTGGAAAAGAATACTACACTTTTGTTCGCTTCAACTATGGAACAAATCGAGAAGAAATAAAAAGTGCTTTAGAGAGGATAAAGAAAGCTATTGAATCTTTATAGTGAAGAAAATCAACTAAGAATTAAATACATTCTTATAGCCTTAATATCTCTCTTCTCTTGGTTTTTCTTAGGAGGAATGGTTAGCTATAAACTCTCTTTGCCTATTAATGGAAAGTTACAAAGATTTATTCTTTTGTTTATTCCACATATAATTCTCTTTTTTTCGCTCTTTATTTTGGTAAGAGTCACATTAAAAAAATCTTTATTGTCACTTTTAAGTGAAAAGAAAATAGATATAAAAGAAGAACTGCTAGTTGCAGTTATTACACTCTTGGTCATAGGCTTTTTCTCTCTTTTTAGTTATAAAACAATCACTAAAAATAATACTACAAGCTTAAATGAAAAGCTTCTTTTCTTCCTAGTATCACTTCCTCTTCTTTTAATTCAAACACTTTCAGAAGAGCTTCTTTTTAGAGTATTACCTATAAAAATTTATTCTCCAATTAAAAAAGCAATATCAAAAAAAGAGCTAATTTCCCTTTCACTAATAGAGGGAATAGTATTTTTACTACCCCATCTCTCAAACAAAGAGGTATTAGAGTCACAAAACAGTATCTATGCCATAATAACCTATTTTTTATGGGGATATGGGTTATGCTTTATATCTCTATACTATTCCTCATTTGTCTCAAGTTGGGTAATGCATTTTGTCAATAATCTCTTTTCTTCTGCAATAGTAGGTTCGGTTAATTCAACACTTGATTCTTCTCCCCTCTTTATTGATACCTCTATTAGTTATTCTCCATTAATTCTAATTAACACAATTGTTTTGTTTTTTGTTATCTTTCTCTTTAAGAAAAAAGGAAAGAGCAAGTGAAAAGAAACATGCTAGAAAACATGATATGGCGAGGAAAAATAAAAAAAGAAGAATTGCCATTTAATGAAGTTGATTACCTCATTCTATCTGTTCTAATTTACCAAAGACTTGAAGATGTTAAGTCATATGGTGAAGGTTTAACGATCAAAGAACTCTACCCTATCGTTTGTCCTTTGCCCCTTTCTGAAGTTAAGGGTTTTGACACTAATAGATACAAACTATGGGCGCTCTGTGCCTCAAGCATTCGTTTTTCTTCTCTGCGCTTAGACCATTTTTCTATATCTACATCAAACGAAATAGATAATGAAGAACAATTTGCTGCAGCAATCTTCTCTTTTGATAATAAAGACGCCATTGTCATCTTTAGAGGAACAGATGAGTCAATAACAGGCTGGAAAGAAGATTTGAACTTGGGCTTTGAAGATGAAATTCCATCAGAAAAAAAGGCCTTAGAGTTTATACTAGAATACGAAAAAGAATACAACTTCCTAACATTTTGTGGACACAGTAAAGGAGGAACGCTTGCTCTCTATGTATCAAGGATGGTAGATGATTTAATCTTCAATAAGATATCAGCAATATGGTCATTTGATGCGCCAGGACTACCAGATAGTCTAGCGACTGGACCAAGATGGGAGGAAATAAAAAAAGTAACAAAGAGCTTTATTCCAACATCATCAATAATAGGAATGCTCTTCAATACAACACTCAATCCATATATCGTTAAGAGCGATAGTCTTGGAATTTTGCAACATGATGCTTTTAATTGGAATATAAATAAAGAAAGCTTTGTTCTATCTCACGACAGATCTGTTTTAAGTAAATACAGAACAAAGACTATGCAAAACTTCTTTAATAATAGTAGTAAAGAAGATAGAGAAATTCTTGTAGAAGTGTTGTATAAGGTATTATTGTCAGTAAAAGAGAATAATGTTTTTAAATTGCCTATAGCAATTGTTGAACACTTTTCTCTTTTCAATAAGGCCTTAGAAAGCCTCAATGAAAAAGAACAGGATGTATTAAAACGACTAAACGCAGCTATGAGAGAAGCTCGTCTTAGTAGTATCGAAACGATAGTGGGGAAAACTAGAGGAAAAAGTGAAAAAAAAGAAGAGTAACTCAACGAAAAAAAAGAAAGTACTGAAGATAGTAGGCCTCATGCTTACTTTACTATTAATCTTTCTCGTGCTCTGTTATGTAACGCCAAGTGCCACAACCCAAGATTTAAAGAAAGACGGTGATATACCTAACCTTGAAATCCCTATCGGTCCGAATGATGAAATAGTAGTTTCCCATACAGGCTACACGCTTTCTTATGACGAAGAATACGAAGTCCCATACTGGGTAGCATATTCTCTTACAAGAGAGGAAGTATCAACGCAAGTTGTAGAACGAAATGACAACTTCAGGGAAGATAAATCTATTCCAACTGGCTCTGCAACTCTAAATGACTACAAAAAGAGTGGCTATGATAGAGGTCATATGGCACCTGCTGCAGATTTTAGGTGGTCTGAGGATGCAATTAATGATACCTTTTATTTATCCAATATGTGTCCCCAACTTCACAGTTTTAATGCAGGAATTTGGAGCGACTTAGAGTCTGCTGTTAGATCAATTGCATATGATGACGAGGAAATATATGTTGTTACTGGCCCCGTATTGACTGATGGGCCATACGATACCATTGGAGAAAATAAAATTGTAGTACCCAAATACTTTTATAAGGTAATCCTTGATTATACAGAACCAGAGATAAAAGCTATTGGCTTTATTCTTCCACATGAAAAATCCTCAGAGCCACTTGCCTACTACGCTGTTACAGTTGATGAAGTTGAAAAGGTGACAAATATAGACTTCTTTCCACTACTTCCTGATGATATAGAATCAATTGTTGAATCAACTGTTGACCCATCTCTTTGGAGTTTAAAGAATTTCTCCCTTTCTAGCGAAAATGTCAACAAAGAGGCCTTGGAATATACTTCAAATAGTACTCAAAATAATTCAAAAGAAGTTCAAACTCTATTAGAACTATTCAATAAGACATTTGTTTCCTTGAAAAAAGAAGTATTCTCTGCACTTGGAATTACAAAAGAAGCAAGAAAACTTGGTCTACTCTAAGAACGTGAAAGCATAATTGATAGTATCTCATCGGCTTTTTCAGCGCTAATATTTTCACTATCAGCCGATGTGATAAAAAAGCGAGCATCTTCCTTTGTTCGAATAACAGTTGTTCCATCTGGTCGTCTTGATGTCATTTCTGTCCAAAGATTTGGGTTAATATGACCATCAAAGTCACAATCAATAAATAAAGCCATAGGACTACGATTTATTGAGCCAGATGGAAACCAAGGTCGAGATAAGTATACAGATTCATCAACGACACATTGTTCTCTCTTAAAGGTAGAATCGTGGAATATAAAACCAATCTTTTCATCAACAAATGTTGAAGGTGCCGTAATGCAACCTTTTGCTCTTGAAACTATCTCACAACCTTGAAATAGAGCAGATCCAGCACCAAAAATAAAATCAACACTGCCACTTATAGAACAATCTTCAAAGAAAGACGAACCATAATCTATATAAAGAGTATCTTGCCAACCCACAAACGAACATGAGCGAAAAACAGATTTTGTAGCACCAAAAGAAAGCTTAAGAGCAACAGCCTGTAGATCTCTTTTTTCTGTCTCATCATGCTCTTCATTCCATTTTAGGACCTCTGGCCAATTAAATGAATTAACAAAAGTCATACCAAGAGCAAAAAAAGAAGGAGCTGAAATAGTAACAGTAGCACTATCGGAAGTATTATAAACTCTGCCATCTTTCTCCATTCCATGGTGATCAGAAAAGCTAATTACAGCTCCCTTCTCACTTAGAAATGTAACATTTGGACGGTTAACAAAGACTTTTTCATTCCATGTTCCTTCGCCAAAGACTAGCGTTACTGGCCCATCCGGAGCAGAAGAAAGCGCTTCATTTATCGAGTCTTTTGGTGTTAATTCAATAGTTGTCATAGCGTTAATTATAGTTATTTTAGACTTTTGATGCTATGGCCTTTAATTTATACCTTTTTTGACATTTTTTACCTTTTTCGCGTTACATATATAGAGGTAAAAAATGAAAAAAATAAAAATACCAAAACGAGCAATTAAAGACAGCATCTTCTCTGC
>DHMZ01000002.1:0-14531 GCA_002406055.1 Spirochaetales bacterium UBA4629 | reverse complement strand
ACTTGGTCTCCCAACTTGCCTTACAGAATGATTGAATACTACGGAGAGACAATCAAGAAGCTTGTTGATGATTGGGATGACAAGAAATATAAGAACAGAAAAGATTATATACCTGACCCTCATTTCTTCTGTCTGTATACAGGAGGAAGAAGAGATATTCCTAATTGGCTATATGGTTCAAGTAATGAAGGAGAGAAGAGAAAAGAATTCTGTATGCCGGTAAAGGTGATAAGCCGAAATAATGCGCTTGGTATACTTAAAGAAATCTGTATATTCTCAGAAATCTATGATAAAAATAGAGATAAGTATGGACGAACAGAAATAGCGATACAAAAGACAATTGAGGAGTGTTTGAAAAACGAAATACTAGTTGACTTCATTAAAGAGCATAAAGAAGAGGTAGATGAAATTATGAGAAATATGAGTCAAGAAAAAAGGATCAGGAAGTTTATAGATTTCTCTAGAGAAGAAGGACGGGAAGAAGGACGAGAAGAAGAATCCTATAGAGTTACAGAAACAATTAGTAGTCTCACCATTCCTGAGGAACTTAAAAAAGAGATCTTAGAGGCGCTCAAAAAATAGTTTTTAAAAGGCCATCCGAAATCTTAGGACGGCCTTCATTGTTTTATAGGATATGATCTAAAAAATCCTTAGTTCTTTGCTCTTTTGGGGAGGTGAACATATTTTCAGGCTTTCCTTCTTCAATAATTACGCCATCAGCCATGAAGATAACTTTATCTGCGGCAGCTTTTGCAAATCCCATTTCGTGTGTTACTAAAAGCATTGTCATTCCACTTTTTGCCAATGATAGCATTACATCAAGAACCTCTTTAATCATCTCTGGGTCTAGTGCGGATGTTGGTTCATCAAAAAGCATTGCTTTTGGTTCCATAGCTAAGGCGCGTGCAATAGCTACACGTTGCTGTTGCCCTCCAGATAGTTGATGTGGTTTCTGGTTAGCTTTATCTTCAAGACCTACTCTTTTTAATAGAGCCATTGCTTTCTTTTCTGCTTCAGCTTTACTGATTTTCTTTACTTTAATTGGCGCAAGCGTGATGTTTTCTAATACAGTAAGATGAGGGAAAAGATTAAATGACTGGAAAACCATTCCAACCTCTTCTCTTATTTTTCTTATGTCTGTTTTTTCATTCATTATGTCTACACCATCAATTGTTATAGATCCACTTTGGGCTTTCTCTATACCATTTACAGTTCTAAGAAGAGTAGACTTTCCGCTTCCACTTGGTCCAATAATTACGACGACCTCTCCATCATTTACAGTTAAAGATGCATTCTTTACTGCATGAAGAACAGTTCCATCATTGTTTATGTAATCTTTGTATAAGTTTTTGATTTCTATTTTAGCCATTTTTGTGTAATCTCTCCTCCATTAAACCTACTAGTCTAGAAAGAATGAGTGTAAGAATAAGATAAATAAGAGCGACAATTAACATTGTTTGTAAAGATAAAAATGTTCTTGAAATATATTCTCTTCCACGCTTTAGAATATCTGAAAGTGCAAGAATAGATACCAAAGAAGAATCCTTAAGCATAGATATAAACTCGTTACCAATGGCAGGTAAAACAACCTTAAATGTTTGAGGAAGGATTACGTGTATAAATGTTTGGCTTTTGCTTAATCCTAATGCAGTTGCTGCTTCAGTTTGTCCCTTTGGTATTGATTGAATGCCAGCTCTAATAATTTCTCCCATATAAGCGCCAAAACAGATTGAAAGGGCGACAATTGCAGCTACAATTCCTTCTATATGTATTAAAGAGCCTAGTGCATAGTAGAGGAACATCAATTGAACGAGGAGAGGAATTCCTCTAATAAGTTCAACATAAACGCCACATAGTTGATTGATAAATCTATTTTTTGATGAAGAGCCAAGACCTGTAAGTGTACCAATTAAAACAGCACCAAGAATTGCAAAAATAGTACATTCAAATGTGGTAGGTATACCAGTAACGCTGTAGACAAAAATCTTCCAATATACATCTGGTTTTAAAGCACATAACAAGATTAAAAGCACAACAGAACCTATAAAAGTTAGACGCCAAGAGGTGATGAGGTGTTTGTTAGCCTTTTTAGGTATTAGAACACCATCTGTCATAGCAATTACAGTTGGCTCTTTTTTTGTTTCTGTAGGATCGACAGATATTACCTTATCTTTAATTTCTTTTACTGGTTTATGATTGATGTCCATATTTTTTCCTTATCATTTCATAGTAAAAGGCCAGAGGGGAGAGAAAACCCTCTGACCAAAAGGAGTCAATTATATTAATTATTTAAGACCATATTTAGCTTTGAGCTCATTCATCTTTCCATTCTCACTTACTTTCTTTAAACCTTCGTTGAGAATAGAAAGAAGCTCTGTATTTCCTTTCTTTACAGCCATTCCCATATCATCAGAATTTTCAAATGATCCAGCAATTTTTAGAACTTTAGAATAGTTATCGTTTGTGAGAACAAAGTCCTCTGCTACAACACTATCAAGAACAACAGCATCGAGATTGCCATTAGCTAAGTCAAGAACTGCAGAAGGTGCTTCATCGTATGTAGAAACAGTTAAGCCAATATCTTCACAGGCAAACTGACATGTTGAGCCAAGTTGAGCACCAACTTTTTTATTTTCTAAGTCACCTTCATTTTTGATATCTGTATTATCGTTCTTTGTAACAATAGAGAGTGCAAATTGAAGAATAGGTGTTGTAAAGTCAACGCTAGCCTTTCTTTCATCTGTAATTGTTAATCCAGAAGCACCGATATCATACTGACCACCCTGTACTCCTGCAATAATCCCATCAAAAGAAACGTTAGCAATTTCAACTTTAATTCCCATTTCTTCGGCCACTGCCTTAATAAGTTCTACTTCATATCCAACGGCATTTCCATTATCGTCAATGTACTCTAGAGGAGGGTAGTCACAAGATACAGCAACTGTGTAAACCTTATCTTCTTTCTTTTCAGAAGAACCCTGTGCAAAAATAACTGAAGATGCTAGTAAGACAATTAATAATAGAGAGAGGAATTTTTTCATTTTTTATATCCTTGTTTGTATATTTATTTAAGATGTGCATACGATAGTCTCTTTTGGTATATAGGTCAACCACTTTTATGCATAAAAATACAAAAATTATAAAATACTTCTAGAAAATGGGGTATAAATTTTCTGTTTATCAAACATAATTATTTATATAATAATGAGATATTTAAATAAAAAAGAGAGTATAAAAATTCATTAAATTGGCTTGTATTACAAAATATTTGAGAATAAATGACATTTGATATTCAAGAAAAGAGTAAAAAAATAAAAAAATAATGAATATTTATTCTATGAAAATGTGGCTTTAAAAAGGTATAAAAATACTAAAACAAGCTTTTTCGTCTTTTGACTGCAACAAAAATAAATAAGATAATAGATAAAAAGTTATTTTATTTTTTTCATTTTTTCTTTTTTTGTATTTTATAGCAAGAATATTGCTATGAAAATGGTGCACCAAAAATAGAATGTGTGCTAATGTTTCCTTATGGATAGACGCAATGTGACAATAAAGGATATAGCACTAAAAACAGGGGTATCAAAAAGTACTGTTTCGAGAGTACTTTGCAATGATGTTCATGTTAGTCCTGAAACAAGGGAAAAGGTGCTTGCCTGTGCGAAAGAGTTAGACTTTGAGCCTAATTACTTTGCAAAGGCATTAAAAACGCAAAGAAGCAAAACTATTGCATTCTTTGTTCCAAACATTGAAGTTATGATCTATCCGGCCATCATTCAGGCTATAGAAGATGAGACGCTGAAGAGGGGATATACAATTCTTTTATGTGATATCCAAGAAAACAAAGAGATTGCTAAAGAGTACATAAGAAAGCTCAAAAGTGGCAATGTTGATGGCTTTATATTTGCAACGGCCTTTTGGAATGAAAAAGATAACGAGGAAATATTAGAAGCAAAAGAGACAGGCCTTCCTTGCATAAATTTATTAAGAACAGACGATTCAAAGACTCCATCTGTTTGTCTAGATAATGCAAAAGGTTCTGAAATGGCTGTCAATTATCTTGTATCAAAGGGTAGACATAGAATTGCTTACTTGCAAGGTCAGGAAGAATTAAAGCTCTATCGTGATAGATACAAAGGATATTTGGATGCATTAAAGAAAAATAATCTTGCTTATGACGAAAAGTTAGTATGGCATGGAATAGAAAACGCCAATGTTGTTGTCTCTAGGGAACTTACTAGAGTTCTTAATGAAGGCATTGAATTTGATGCCATACTTTGCTCAAGCGACAACCTTGCAGTTGCAACGGTACATACTCTTAGTCAGTTAGGTAAAACTGTCCCAGGTGACGTTGCGATTATTGGCTATGATAATGTTCCAATTTCTGAGTTACTTGTTCCACGACTTACGGCAATTAGCCAGCCCTTTAAAGAAATGGGAAGAAAGGCTGTAAATGTTTTAGTTGACATGATAGAAGGTAAACTCAACGACAATGAAAAGAGTTACATTTTTGATCCTACTTTGATTGAAAGAGATACCGTAATATAAAAAGAACCAAGAAATTGTAAAAAATCGGCATTAATACGATATTTTTTTCTTTACTTCTCCCCAAAAGTGTGTAATAAAGAAGTCGTGGGAACGATTCCATGAACTGTTCCATATTCAAAAAGGAGAAAAAAATGAAGAAAGCAATTGCTATTGTGATGGCGTTATTAGTCATGTGTTCAGCATTCGCAAATGGTTCTAGTGAAAGTGCTGGAAGCGGAACAATTACTATTGGTATTCTACAAGACACAACAGGTGCTACAGCAACCCTTGGAAAATCCGTACAGAAGGGTGTAGAGGATGCTATAAAAGATATCAACGCTGCAGGCGGAATCAATGGAAAGACAGTTAAGTACATTGAATATGATACAGCTGCTAATGTTGATACTGCTATTAGTGCATACATTAAAGCTGTTACAGTTGATCAGGTAGATTTCTTATTTGGACCACCTATTGCAAATATCGTATCAGGACTCAAAGCAACCACAGCTAGCTATGGTGTTCCTATGATTACATTTGCTGTTGACCCACTTTGCTATATGGATAACAGCGGCAACATCTATGAGTATCTCTTCTGTTCTCAGCCATCAACAGTTGTTCAGGGTCAGATTATGGCAGAATTCGCAATGCAGAATGGATTTAAGAATTTTGGTGTTTTCTATACCCAAGACAATTCTTACTCTGTTTCTCTTCTTGATCCATTTGTATCAACAATAAAGGCAAATGGTGGAACCATTGAAGATAAGAACATAATTGGTTATAACGCATCTGAAACAGATATTAAGACCTTAATCCAGCCTATTATCAAAGCAGGTGTTGATGCTATTTATTGTCCAAACTACACAGCTCCACTTGTTCTCATCAAGAAAGCTTGTGATGAGTTAGGATTTAAGGGTGCAATTATTACTGGTCTTGATGGTGCTCCAGCTTTCAATACTCAGGTTGGCGCAGATTGTTCTAATGTTTACTTCATCAACAACATCGACATCTATGAGACAGAAACTGCAAAGGCAATCAGTGAAAGATGCCAGGAAGTTGGTGCTCCTAATAAGTATTTCTTAGGTTATGACTCAATGCAGATGGCTGCAAAGGTTATGAGTGAAGTAGGAACAGATGGCAAGACAGTTGCTAATGCTCTTGCAACAGCTGAATATACAGGTTTAACAGGAACTATTAAGATTGATCCTGCAACACACATGCCAGTACTTGGTACACCTATGTTTATGTATAAGTATGATGGAACAACTCCTGTAATGTTACAGAAGTACCCAATCGATTAATCATATTTTAAATTCCCCCCGAAAAAACCTCATGGGCTTGCAGTTTTGCGAGCCCATGTCTAAAGGAAAATTCAATGTCATTTCAAACGCTTGTAAATGGTATCTCAACAGGTACTGTCTATGCATTAATTGCAATAGGCTTTGCTTTAGTTTTCAATATTTTGAAATTTTCAAACTTCTCATATGGTGCAACAATGACAGTCTCTGCATTTATTGCTTATTTCTTGGTTGCATCGAAAGGATGGGGTCTCTTTCCCACTTTAGTTTGTTCTGCACTTGCAGGAGCATTAATCAGTCTAATTGGTGAATTTGTTGGTTTTAGAAGAATATTAAAGAACCATTCCCCTTCAACATATTTCTTTGTTTCTTCAATTACATTAGGAACGCTTTACGAAGGAATAATAACACTTAAAACAGGAACAAATTTTTATGTCTATCCAAACTTTTTCAAAGAATCTTCAGTTTCTTTATTAGGTGCGGTAATTTCAAAAGAAAATATCATAATGCTTGTAATAAGCATACTAGCACTAGCAACTCTAGCTTTTATTCTTCAAAAAACTAGCATTGGTAGAGCAATAAGAGCTGTTTCTTTTGATCGCGATACAGCTCAACTTATGGGTATAAATGCAACACTTGTAATACAGGTTGTATTTGCAATATCTGGTGTGTTTGGAGGACTCGCTGGTTGCTTCTTAGGTATTAAATATACTCTTACTTCAACTTTAGGAAGCCTTGTTGTAAAAGGCTTTATTGCCTCTGTTATTGGAGGGTTAGGAAGCTTAACAGGTGCAGTAATAGGTGCAATGCTCCTAGGTATTATGGAAGCATTCTTCCTTAGTACAATAGGTTCTGGCTGGGCAACAATAGCTTCCTTTGCTGTAATGCTTATATTCCTTCTTGTTCGTCCTCAGGGAATAGCTGGCAGCAACGTCCAGGAAAAAGCATAAGGAGGAAGATATGAGATTATTTTTATATGTATTAACTCAAGTATGCATAACGCTCGTTTCTGTCTGTGGTATCTATATTCTCACAGGTTTAACGGGAATGTTTTCCCTTGGTTCTGCTGCTTTTATGGCCATTGGTGCATATGTTTCTGGACTTTTAGTTCTTAATTTCGGCATGAATATGTACTTAGCTTTCTTGCTAGCAATTATTTTTGCAGTAGTAGTAGGTTATATCATAGGATTCCCAGTTGTTCGTCTTAGAAGAGACTATATCTCTCTTGTTACATTGGGCTTTGGTGAATCAATTGCACAGCTTATTCTCTTACTTAGCCAATATACAGGTGGAGCTTTTGGCTTAATTGGTGTACCAAGAAAGGTAAATGTTTGGTTTACTCTTGTTGCTGCTATAATTGCAATAACACTTACTGCTTTGTTCAAAACTAGTAAGTATGGTAGACAGTGCATTGCTGTTAAGAGTGATGAGCTTGCAGCAAAGGCAATGGGCATAAATGCTTCTAAAGTTAAAATGATTGCCTTTTTGCTCTCATGTGCTATGACAGCTTTTGCAGGATGTATGTATGCTTTCTACGTTGGTTATGTAGGTCCTACAGACTTTGGTTGGAAAAAGTCTGCAGACTGGGTAATTATGGTATTCTTCGGAGGTGTAAACAGCTTAACTGGTTCTATCTTCGGAGGCGCTTTCCTTACATTCCTTCCTCAATACATGCAAGCTTTGAATAAGTACAGATATATAGTATATGCAATACTCGTACTCTTCATCTTGAACTTTAAGCCAAATGGACTATTTGGCGAATGGGAGTTAACTCCAAGAAGTATGAAGCGAGCTCTTCTTAGTTTCGATAGAAAGATAAAAAAGAATAGGGAGAAGTAATATGGCATTGCTTGAAATAAAAAACATTAGTAAAAGCTTTGGCGGAATAAAGGCCATAGTTGATTTCTCTCTTGACGCGAATAAAGGAGAGATACACGGTATTATTGGCCCAAATGGAGCAGGGAAAACAACAATCTTCAATACTATATCTGGTGTATATCAAGCTGATAAAGGCAACGTCATACTAGATGGTGAAGATATTACAAACTTGCCTCAATACAAAATTACACACAAAGGCATTGGTAGAACCTTCCAAAATATTAGAATTTTTAAGGGCCTTTCAATTTTAGATAACGTCTTATGCGCTTTTGACCCTAAATCTAAGTACACAGTTTTTGGCAGTTTATTTCCAACACCTGCAAGAATTAGAGAAGAAAAGAGAGGACGTGAGCTTGCTTTGTCTTATCTTGAAGTTGTTGGCATGGCCGATAAAAAAGATGAGAGACCTGAAAACCTATCTTATGGTAACCAAAGAAAGATTGAGATTGCTCGAGCTTTAATGTGTGAGCCAAAGGTTCTTCTCCTTGATGAGCCTGCTGCAGGTTTAACTCCTACTGAAGTTGGTGAATTAACAGATTTAATCAAGAAAATCTCTTCAGAGTTTGGTTTTGCTATTCTTCTTATTGAGCATAGATTGGACTTAGTTATGAGCATATCAGATTTAATACATGTGCAGAACTTTGGAGAAACAATTGCTGTAGGAACAGCTGAAGAAGTCCAGCATAACAAAGCTGTTATTGAAGCATATTTAGGAGCTGAAGAATGAGTGAAGTAATGCTTAAAGTAGAGAATCTAAGTGTTAATTATGGACACATTGAGGCTTTAAAAAATGTAAGTGTCGAGGTCGTTAAAGGCCAAATATGTTCAATAATAGGTGCTAATGGAGCAGGAAAATCAACTCTCTTAAAAACTATTAGTGGTTTAGTTAAACCATTAAGCGGAAAAATATACTTTGAGGGGGAAGAATTACCTAAAAAACCTTACAAAGTTGTCATGAAAGGAGTTATTCATGTTCCAGAAGGGCGTAGAACTTTCTCCGGTCTTACAATAGAGGATAATCTTCTTGTTGGAGCATTTAGAGCAGATAAGAAACAAATAAAGGAAGATTTGGAACGCCAATATGAGATGTTTCCAATCTTAAAAGAAAGAAGAAACCAATTTGCAGGAACTCTTTCTGGTGGTGAGCAGCAAATGCTAGCAGTCTGTCGTGGCCTTATGTCTCATCCTCGCATTCTTCTTCTAGATGAGCCATCAATGGGACTTGCTCCAATTATCGTTAACCAAATATATGAGCTTATTCAAAAAATTAAGGACTCTGGGATTACAATTCTCCTTGTAGAACAGAATGCTAAAAAGGCGCTCTCTATATGTGATTATGCATATGTCTTAGAGAATGGAAAAATAAAGCTCAGTGGAAGTGGTGAAGATCTTTTGGAATCTGATGAGGTAAGAAAAGCATACCTTGGAGGTTAAAAATGGAGAAAGGTAATCTCTCCGAAATTACTCCAATGGAATTTCCTTCCGGAAGAAAAACTCGCGTTATGATTGGGCAAAATGGCTTGATAAGTGGGTCAAAGTTTTGCCAAGGATACGTCGAAATTGAGAAAGATGGTTTCATTCCAGAGCATAACCATGAAACAGTTGAGTCCTATACCATACTAGAAGGAATGGGGATTTTTACTCTTGATGGAGAAGATGTCTTTCTTAAAAATGGAGATTTTGTCTTTATAGAGCCTTGGCAGAATCATAGCTTGAAGAATGTAGGTGAAGGAAAACTTAAAGTTATGTTTGTCTACGCTCCGCAGATTATTGTTGACCATTGGGATAAGGAGAAAAAGGGAATTTTAAAATGAAACATGAGAAGTTTCACTATAAAAGCTTAGATGAAGTTAAAGATAAATGTAGAGAATTAGGGATTTATATCTCTTTTTCAAATGATACATCAATATTAGTAACTCCAATAAAAGTTGGGCCATTTGAAGTTCCTAATAGGCTAGGAATAGCACCAATGGAAGGTGCAGACTCCACTGAAGATGGTAAGCCTACTAGTTATACGGAAAGACGATATGTAAACGAAGCTAGAGGTGGCGCAGGCATTATCTGGTATGAAGCTATCTCAATAGTAGAAGAGGGGCGTTCATCTAAAACTCAATTACTGCTTAATGAGAAAAACTTGGATTCTTTTAAGCGGCTTAATGAAAAAGTAAAAGAAGAAGGACTAAAGAGAAATGGTTTTGCTCCTTTATTAATAATGCAGTCAAATCATTCAGGACGATATTCGAATCCAAACAATAGGCCTTCTCCAATGATAGCTGAACGCAATAGTTTTCTCGAGACCTTTCGTGCTGTCGATGATAGCTCTATAGTCAGTGATGACTATCTAAAAAGGATGGAAGATATCTTTGGCCATTCAGCACTACTTGCAAGAGAAGCTGGATTTGATGGAGTTGATATAAAGTCATGCCATGGTTACCTCTTTCAGGAGGTTATTGCTGCGTACAACAGAAAAGGCGAATATGGAGGAAGTTACGAAAACAGAGTAAAGCTACTAAAGAATTCTATACGTTCTGCAAAGGTCTACGAAACCCCTTCATTTTTTGTTACATCTCGCATTGGAATTTATGATGGTTATCCTAAAGAGAGTAGAGGCTTTGGCCAAGATGAAAATGGGAAGCTTGATTTAACTGAACCTAAAAGACTTGTAAAAGAACTTAAAGATGAACTAGGTTTGAGCTTTATAAACATAACAATGGGAAATCCATATGCTACAACCCATGTAACAAGACCTTTTGATAGTGGCAAGTACATTCCTGATGAACATCCTTTTGAAGGAATTGCAAGAATGTCTTCTAGTCTTGGTGAGATAAAAAAAGAAGTTCCAGATATGACCATTTATGGTTCTGCTCCAACATATTTAAGAGAATACTCTGATTTGTATGTTGCTGGTGCCATAGAAGAAAAATCAGCAGATGGTTTCCTTTTTGGCAGATTGGCTTTTGCTAATCCAGATTTCCCAAATGACATAATCAAAAATGGCAGAATTGATAGGAACAAAGTCTGTCTTACCTGTGGTAAATGTGGTGATCTAATACGTTCGCATAAACCTACGGGCTGTGTTATACGTGACAACAGTACTTTTATGCCATTTTATAAAGAATGGCTTATTGAAAAGGAGAATTTACCTGAGAACTTTAGGGGGTAATAGAGATGATAAAAAAAGTTGCATTGATAACTGGTGCAAGCCGTGGAATAGGATTTGCTATTGCAAGAAGATTAGGTAGTGATGGTTTTCGTCTTGCTCTTGTTGCAACTAGCGATATTGAGAAAAATAGAGCGAATTTAAATATTCTTGATGAAGATAAAATTGAATGGTTTTATATTCAAGCTGATATCTCTTCATCAAGTGATAGAGAAAAAATTGTTAAAGAAACTCTTAATAAATATGGAAGAATAGATGTTCTAGTCAACAATGCTGGCGTTGCTCCCAAAAATCGTGCAGATTTATTAGAAATGACAGAAGAAAGCTTTGATAGAGTCATCTCAATAAATACAAAAGGCAACATGTTCCTTACTCAAAAGGTTGCAAAGGTTATGATAGAGCAAGAAAAACTCTTTAAGAAGAAAGGCACAATCATAAATATCTCATCTTGCTCTGCTGAAGTTTCCTCTATCTCTCGAGGCGAGTATTGTATCTCTAAGGCTGGCGTAAGCATGCTTACCACACTTTATGCAGATAGACTTGCAAAAGAGGGCATATTAGTCCATGAAATAAGACCAGGTGTTATCGCAACAGATATGACGGAAGTTGTTACAGATAAGTACGATAAATTAATTAAAGATGGCCTCTTTCCTATCGCTCGTTGGGGTCAGCCTGAAGACATTGCAAATGCTGTATCTGCCTTTGCTGATGATCACTTTTTGTATACAACAGGTAATTATATTGATGTGGATGGCGGTTTTCATATTAAGAGGCTATAGAGTCTCATAACTAGATTAGACAAGCTCCTCATTTTGAGGAGCTTTATTAAAACTATAAGTTTTTAATTCTTGTTTTATATACATAAACATAGAGTGCAATGGAGACGATTAGTCCAACTGCCTCAGCAACAGGGAATGACCACCAAACACCATCTAAGCCCCAAAGCTTGCTGAATAGATATGCCACTGGAATAAGAACTAATAGCTGTCTAATAATAGATGTAATCATGGTTCCAATACCAAAACCTGTTGCTTGGAAAGTTGATGAAAGTCCAATGGAAATAGCTGCCAAAGAGAAGCACAAAGAGATTATCTTCAATGCAGGTATTCCTATACGATACATCTCTTCTGTTGCAGAGAATAGCGAGAGTAGGCTAGTTGGAAAGATATTAAAACAGAGTGTTCCAAGCACCATAATACATAGTCCAATAATAGAGCCATCTTTAACAGTTTCAATCATTCTTTCCTTTTTTCTTGCACCATAGTTATATGCAATGATAGGCACCATGCCAGAAGAAAGCCCAAAGATTGGCATGAAAACAAAGGATTGAAGTTTAAAATAAACAGAGAATACAGATACAGCTGTCGTAGAGAATGCTATGAGAATGCCATTAAGAGCACTTGTCATTACAGTTCCAATACTGTTGGTAATAATTGTTGGTGCACCAACATTATAGATTGAGCTAACAATATGCTTTTGTAGTTTTAGATGATGCTTCTTTATAGAAATGTATTTATTTCTCTTTACAAAATAGAATGATATAAAGCAACCAACGGCCTGCCCAATAATTGTTGCAATGGCGGCTCCTTTGATGCCCATATTGAATGTAAAAATAAAAACAGGATCAAGAATAATATTAGTTATAGCACCCGAGAGCTGACTAATCATACTCGACATGCTGTCTCCTGTTCCTTGTAAGATTCTTTCGTTTATTAGTGAAAGAAACATAAAAATAGAGCATGTTGTAACTATTATCGAATATTCTACAGATAATTCTAAAAGAGTTTCATCTTGTGTAAAAAGCATCAAGAAAGGTCTTGAAAAGATAAGGCCGAGAAGTGCATAGAAAATCCAAGTTATAACAGAGAGAGTAATTCCATTTCCTGCAACTTTCTCGGCAGTCTCTACATCTTTCTCTCCTAGTTTACGAGACATGAATGATGCCATACCTACGCCTGTACCTACACCAAAAGCTATTAATAAGTTTTGAATAGGGAAGACAAGTGAGACTGCTGTAAGTGCTGTTTCAGATACCATCGCAACAAAGATTGAGTCTACGATGTTATATAAAGCTTGCACCAACATAGATATCATTAGAGGGAGAGAAATCTTAACCAAAAGGGAGAGTATTGGTTCTCTACCCATAATATTTTCTTGTGTCGAATCTTTATCCATAGATGAATACATTAGTAGTTAATAAAAAAGAATTCAATATATAATTTATGTAATTGTTTTAAAGACAAATAATAATTATTGATAAAAACGCCATATTAGAAGTAAGATTTTTTCTAGGAGAAAACGATGATTGTATGTAAATTTGGTGGAAGTAGTGTTGCTGATTCCCTTCAGATAAAAAAAGTTAAGGCTATTCTTGAGTCAAATAGTAAGCGCAGTTTGGTTGTAGTTAGTGCGCCTGGTAAGAGGAATAGCAAAGATGAAAAAATTACCGATCTATTATATAAATGTGCTTCTCTTACAGAAGAAGGTCTTTCTTTCAAAAGCGAGTTTGATAAAATCAGCGATCGCTATTTTGAAATTGCTACTTCTCTAGGCTTAGAAACTTCTTCCCTTTCTAAAGCGTTAGAAGAGATAAGAGTTAATATAGAAAACAGACGTGGTAGTCGGTATGCAGCATCCAGAGGTGAATACTTATCAGCACTTTTGATATCTGAATATTTAGGTTTTAAATTCTTAGATCCAGAGGGTGTAATTATAATTGGTGAAGATAACAAAATTGAAGATATAACTTATACAACACTTAAGAATAAAATAAAAAAAGGCGAGAAGTATGTTATTCCTGGCTTTTATGGAACATCACTTAATGGCGAAATAACAACATTTTCACGTGGTGGAAGTGATATCACAGGTGCAATTGTTGCTAAGGCAGTGAAGGCCGAAAAGTATGAGAACTGGACAGATGTTTCAGGTGTGTATTCTTCTGATCCTAGAATTGTTAAGAATGCACATGTTATTCCTGTTTTAAGTTATAGAGAAGTAAGAGAGTTCTCTGAAGTTGGCGCTTCTGTTTTCCATGAGGAAGCAATAGCACCATGCATTGATTCTTCTATACCAATTAACATTCGTAATACAAATAGTCCTGATGATGCAGGAACAATGATACAAAAAACTGTAAAGGATAAGGGTGTTGTTGGTGTAAGTGCTAAGGGCGGGCTCACTCAGATTTATGTGCAGAAATTAATGTTCTTTAAAGAAAGTGGCAGACGCCATAAGATCCTTTCTCTAATGCATATCTATGGCATTAAGCCATGTTATACGCTTTATGGTTGTGATTCAATTAGTTGGTATTTTGATACAAAGCAGGCTGAAAAAATTGATATAGATGAGATGTGCTCTCGCATTAAGGAAGAGTTCTCTTTAGATGAAATCAAATGTAAAAAGGGCTTTGCTGTTATTGGTCTTGTTGGAAATAAAATTGAAGAGACCATGGAATATGTAGATGCGCTCTCTGTCTTAAAAGAAAATGGCATTAAGCCTTCTTCTGTTTCTCTTGGTGGTAGCTATACAACATTTGTAATAGGTATAGAGGAAAAGAGAAAAGATGAAGCTTTGAATCTAATATCTGAAAGACTATATGGTTAATTCATATTCATAGAATGAAAAGGCCTTGTGAGAAATTAGTTCTTACAAGGCTCTTTTTTTATCAAAAATAA